>NZ_JBATKE010000067.1:0-2421 GCF_049669105.1 Eudoraea sp. | reverse complement strand
TCCGTATTCTGAGAAATAATTAAATTTAAAACATATTTTACCAGATTATTTGCATTTGTTGGGCATCCGGTTTGTTCATCCGTAATATAAAGTACACTCTCAGTTTTAGCTTTATTTACAATAGTATTGTAGAAATTGTTCCCATATTCGGAATACAGCCATGATGTTCTGATTATGTAATATTTATCCAATATTTCCCGGATAAAATTTTCCCCGGCTAACTTGGACATTCCATATTGATTGATAGGGTTTGGCAAATCTGTAGTCAAATAACCTCCTTCTTTTTTCCCATCAAAAACATAATCTGTGGATATATGAATTAAAATTACATTGTGTTTATTACATTGAATTGCAAGTTGTTTAACAGCATAAGCATTAACTTCAAATGCTATATTTGGCTTTTTTTCAGATTGTTCGACATTGGTATAGGCCGCGCAGTTAATACAGTAATCGAAATTCCCGGATTCAAATGCTGAGTTTATACTTTTTGGATTGGTTATATCCAAGCCTTTGGAGTCCATGAATTTAAAATCCAACGAATCATAATTATTGGCGATTTTCTGTACACATTTTCCCAATTGTCCTTCAGAACCTGTTACCAATACACTTATCATAATCGCCGATTTTTAAAGAGGGGAAGTATTTTGTCTTTCTCTGATAGAATTAATTGGTCTTTTGGAAATTCCCAGTCAATTCCAATATCCGGGTCATCATATATTATTCCCCCTTCTGCTTCTTTATTATAATACTGATCACATTTATAGAAAAACTCCGCAACATTACTCAATACTAAAAAACCATGGGCAAACCCTTTAGGTATGAATAGCTGCTTTCTATTCTTCTCGCTCAATTCCATAGATAAATGCTCCCCGAATGTATGTGAATTTGGTCTTAGATCAACGACAACGTCTAAAACACTTCCTTTTATTACGCTTACCAATTTTGCCTGAGCGTATTCGCCAATTTGATAGTGTAATGCTCTTAAAACACCTTTGTAAGAGAGGGATTGATTATCCTGAACGAAATTAATTTTCTTGCCTATTGCTTCTTCGAATGACTGCTTGTTGAAACTTTCAAAAAAATAACCCCTTTCATCATTGTATAACTTGGGAGTCAGTGTAAAACATCCTTTTAACTTTGTCTCCTTTACGATCATGTATCCCTTTTTAATATCCCCAATAAATTTCTTCCGTAACCGCTTTTCATTAAAGGTTCGGCAAGTTTTTTAAATTGTTCCTTATTTATATAGCCCATTTCATAAGCAGCACCTTCAATAGCCCCAATCTTAAGGCCTTGCCGTTCTTCAATTACTTCCACAAACTGAGATGCCTGCATCAAGGATTGAAATGTACCCGTATCTAACCATGCTGTGCCCCTGTCTAATATACTTACATTTAGTTTACCTTGGGTGAGATACACTTTATTCACATCTGTTATCTCCAATTCGCCTCTTGCGCTTGGGGGGATATTTTTGGCGATATCGACTACATCGTTATCGTAAAAATATATGCCGGGTACAGCATAATTGGATTTAGGATGTTTTGGTTTTTCTTCAATACTGATAGCCCTACCTTCTAAATTAAATTCCACTACGCCGTAACGTTCTGGATCATTTACACGATATGCAAATATGATTCCACCATCTGGATCATTATTGGATTGTAACAATTTTGCCAAACCTGTGCCATAAAAGATATTATCCCCAAGAATCAGTGCCACTTTGTCCTGCCCAATAAAATCTGCTCCTATAATAAAGGCCTCGGCAAGACCGTTAGGCGCTTCTTGTACTGCATAGGAAAAACTGCAGCCATATTTTTTACCATCTCCTAATAATTCTTTAAAAAGTGGAAGGTCTTTTGGTGTTGAAATGATAAGAATTTCCCTGATACCTGCATACATCAGCGTAGAAAGCGGATAATATATCATGGGCTTATCATAAACAGGCATGAGCTGTTTACTCACCGATAAAGTCAACGGATGTAATCGCGTGCCAGAACCCCCTGCCAAAATTATCCCTTTCATTTACTTATATGTTATCGGGAGACATTTCTTTCCTTATACATTTTTTCATAATACTCCTGATAATTGCCGGAGGTAACATGATCTAACCATTCCTGATTATTCAGATACCAATCAATAGTTAGTTCCAGGCCTTCCTCAAAAGTAACGGAAGGTCTCCATCCCAGCTCTTTATTTATTTTATTGGCATCAATGGCATATCTTAAATCATGCCCTGGCCGATCCTTTACATAAGTTATCAACTTCGATGAGGTGCCTTCCTCCCTATTTAACTTTTGATCCATCAATTTACATAGGAGTTTTACCAAATCTATATTCTGCCATTCGTTAAAACCTCCTATATTATAGGTCTCAAAGTCTTTTCCTTTATGAAAAACCAAATCAATGGCAGAGGCGTGATCT
>NZ_JBATKE010000066.1:0-29763 GCF_049669105.1 Eudoraea sp. | reverse complement strand
CTGTATTGCTAATCCTCCTATCAATTCTAATTGTATCCTGCAGACAGGAGGAAAATGAATTTATTGAGGCCACTCCCGAAGAAACTCTCAAAGCTAATTCTAACGTTGCCAATTTGTTACTGCGTACTTCCATGAACGATGGATCTGATGACAATATTATTGATAACGCCAGTTGTTTCTCCATTGATTTACCTGTAACTGTTAATGTGAGTGGTTTGGAGATTATTGTAGATTCTGAAGAAGATTTTGATACTATTGAGGATATTTTTGACGAATTTGATGATGATGATGATGACCTGGAAATATACTTCCCGATCACCATTGTTTTAGCCGATTTTACAGAGGTTTCAATCAATAGTTTTGATGAATTCGATGACTTTGCAGCTGATTGTAGTGGAGAAAATGAGGATGACGATGACATCGAATGTGCAGATATCAAATATCCTATTTCGACCTCCATTTTTGATATTAATAACGAATTGATTGGCAGCTTGGATATTAATAATGATCAAGAGCTTTATAATTTTATCGATGACCTTGAAGATACCGATATCGTTAATGTAGGTTTCCCCATTGTTGTAATACTTTCAGATGGAACAGAAGTTGAAGCATTTAATCTGAATCAATTAGAAGATATCCTGGATGATGCCAAAGATGATTGTGATGAAGATGACGACAATGATTTTGACGATGATGATTGCGAAAATTGTAGTACAGATCAGCTAGCTGATGTTTTAACAGGTTGCGACAATTGGATGGTAGATAAATTAGAACGAAATGATAATGACCTGGAAGACCTTTATGTTGGATATCAGTTCAATTTCATGGCCGATGGAACCCTTTCAGCAACCTCAAATAGCGATACATTCCCCGGAACCTGGGAAAGCGCAGGAAGCGGTGAAAGTATTTCAGTTGCAATAAATATTCCCAATTTACCTGATTTCAATGATACATGGAATTTACATGAAATTGAGCAAGAAGGTGATGAAAATCAAGTGGATTTACGCCTGGGTGATGATCGATTACGATTTGAAAGTGATTGCACTAATAGTGGTGATGGGAATGGTGGTGAGAATATGGACATGCTTGGTACCATCCTACAGGATGGACTTTGGAAAGTGGCATCTTATTTAGATGATGGTATTGATGAGACCAATGATTACGGCGGATACGAACTCAACTTCAATAATGATGGTACCGTAGTAGCAGATAACGGTACTCCTATAAATGGTGACTGGTCTTTACAAAATTCTGAAACCACACTTATATTAAATTTTGGAACTTTCATGCCCTTTAATGAATTTAATGACGACTGGGATGTAATTGCTACCTCTGATACAAGTGTGGAATTGCAAGACGTTAGCGGTGGCGGAGGCGGAACGGATACTTTAATTCTGGAAAAATTATAACCTTAAAAATACAACTATGAAAAGCAACAATTTATTATATACTTTGATGGTATTTGCGCTCCTGTTTATTTCCTGTTCATCTGATAATTCTGATGATGTTAACGCTGCCAATAGCATGGCTGATATCCAGGAAATTTCGGATTTGGTGTCAAATGGAACATGGACCATTACCAACTTTGTAGACTCGGGGAGTGATGAAACCGCAAATTTTACCGGTTATGGATTTTCCTTTAATTCGGATGGTAATCTGGTAGCAGATAATGGTTCAAATACAGTAAATGGGACATGGTCTGTCACCGATGACAGCGGCAGTGATGATAGTAATGACGATAGTAGTATTGATGATAGCAGTGATGATATTGATTTTAACATCTTTTTTGCCTCACCTTCCAATTTTAACGAGTTGTCTGAAGATTGGGATATAGTTTCCCGAACAGATTCCAGGATTGAACTTATTCACGTTAGTGGAGGCAATGGAGGTACGGACAATTTAACTTTTGAGAAGAATTAGACCTGCTTATTGAGAAAACCATTGAAAGGTTTGCCCCCTCCTTACATAACAGGTTTTGATGAACTGCCCCAATATTTATTGGGGCAGTTTTATATTTATCTTTGATTTAAGAAGATAACGTATTCACATTTTTTAAGTAAACCAATATGGATTTAGGCAACTCTCTTTCGTATCTGAACCCTGAACTGATAAAGAAGATACAGGCTGAAGCTAATTTAAAGGAACTACCCCGACATACTGAAATCTTACGGGAAGGTCAGTTTATAAAAGTAATCCCTATAGTGCTTGAAGGCTTGATCAAGGTCTATACCCGCTACGAAGACCGGGAACTATTACTCTATTATATCCAGCCGGATGAAAGTTGTATTATGTCATTTTCTGCCAGTATAAAAAATGAACCCAGTACTATTTTTGCTATTGCAGAGGAGGACACAACCGCATTATTGTTGCCGGTTAATAAGGTAGCTAAGTGGATGATTCAATATCCTGATATTAACACGCTGTTTTTTCAACAATACAAACAACGTTATAGTGATTTGCTGGATACCATTCACCATGTTTTATTTAATAGAATGGATGAAAGGTTGTACAAGCATTTGAAAACCAAAACGCAAGTGAGCCATCAAAACCCATTAAAAATATCACATCAACAAGTTGCAGATGAATTAGGCACAGTCAGGGAAGTTGTTAGTCGCGTAATGAAGAAACTGGAAAATGACGGCCTTGTGAAACAAGACAGCAAAGGAATTAAAATTTTCTAACAGTGACTAAAGTCACTGTACAACAGATTTTTCCAATATAATTTTGTGTAAAAGATTGATGAGCAGGAAACTTGTAAAATTTTTGCTGGGATGCCTAATCTGCACCATTATGGTTACAAGTATATTATTGCTTATGGAACAATTGTCTAATTAAAATACAAAAATCATGAAAAAGAATATGGGTTCAACTGATCGTATTATCCGATTTATAATCGCTGCAATTTTCGCCGCACTTTACTTCACAGGTACTGTAGGAGGTACGTTAGGTATCGTTTTATTAATAGTAGCGGTAATCTTTCTATTAACTAGTTTTATTAGTTTCTGTCCTATATATGCACCATTTGGTATTAGCACTTGTGCGGTTAAGAAAAAGGAATCCTAATCGTGCAATAAAAAATAACCTAAGCTTATAAATTTTAAGGCTGTTGGTGTAATGGGAAATTGAGTTGTATATCCCAAGTCTCATAGTAAGGACCTGAAAATATGAACGGGAATGCCCTTAAAGGTAGTGGTTTTATCTAAATGCATCCCATTGTTAAGAGCTACTTTTTGTGACCCAATATTGTCTATATGTATGATTGAAATTATGGAATCTGCCAGTTGGTGTTCCAGGGCATAAGCCTTACACTTTTTGGCTGCCTCTGTGGCGTACCCTTTTTTCCAGTATTCAGGCAGTATGGAATACCCTATTTCTAATTCCTGAATTTCATCTACGGTTTGGATCAAGAGACCACACATTCCCACAAGTTGGCCGTTTTCTTTGCTTATAAGTGCATTTAGTCCACCTAAATTGTTTTTATATCTTGTAAATACCTTCGTAAACCAATTCCGGCATGCCACCTCAGGTTCAAAGATCTCTCCTGCAAAATACCGTGAACTTAAGGGTTCCTGGTGGAATGGTAACCAGTAATTAAAATCTGATTTTGATACTTTACGGAAAATAAGCCTTTTACTTTCCTCTCCTTCCAGAAGTAAGTTCATTTAGTGCTTTTTACATTCTAATATATTCTATGCGATCGCCAACTTCCAAAGCATATTGTTTGCGTTGTCCGGCATTAAGTTCCAGTACATATTGAACCGGGACTTCAGAGGAAAGGCCGGTCTCATCCATTGGTTGCGCATTTTCCTTATAACTTGCAATCTTAAGTTCCTCATCTATAAAAATAAGGTCGAGTGGTATTTTTGTGTTTTTCATATAAAAAGAATGGAAGACCACGTCCGGAAAGATAAAAAACATCCCCTGGTCCATTTCCATAGACTCTCGGTACATAAGGCCTGTCTGGGTCTCATAATCAGATTCAGCGATTTCGATATTGTATTTTATGATAACAGAGTCTGATTGTTGCCTGAAGATGGTAAGTTCTCCCTCTTTTGTAAACGTTACAGGCTCTGTTTTGACTACTTTTTTCTGATCATCTTTACAGCCATTAAGCGTTACAAGGGCCAAAATCAGAGAAATAACATAAATTTTTAGTGTTTTCATCTTAGCTTATATTAAGTCGATATTCACTAAGCAATAATGCTTTTTTTTCTGAACATAAAATAAAATCCAACAAGAATAAAAGGAATACTTAACCATTGGCCGGTTGATAATAACCCTAATGATTCTTCAAATCCACCCTGACTTTTCTTTACAAATTCTACAAAGAACCGAATGGTCCAAAGCAGTACCAGGAATAAACCAAATAAAAATCCGGGCTGATTTTTTTTGTCGGTCTTCCAGTAAAAGTAATACAGGATCAGAAAAACAAATATATAAGCGACACCTTCATACAATTGTGCGGGATGTCTAAAAGGGATTGCGCTAAAATAATCAGCAAACTTTGGATTATTTTCCAGTGCAGCATAGGCCGCATTAACAGTCTCTTCTTTGGTGATCTGTAATGCGGATGCTGCTGGCATATCATCTGAATCGCGCACAAATTTAGTCGCAAAAGCAAAATTTTCATCTGTTATTTTACCATTTATTTCAGAGTTAAAGAAATTACCTAATCTTACGAAAAATGCCCCTATGGCAACAGTAATAACCACCCGGTCTAAAACCCATAACATTTTAAGGTCTTTGTATTTTCTGCTCAAAAGATACATGCCGATAATAATACCAATAGCTGCACCATGGCTGGCCAGACCGGTAAAACCGGTAAACTCATAACCATTTATAATGCCGAATAATGTACTTCCAACACGCTCTTTTATAGGAAGCAGAATCTCCACAAGATGGTTTTTATAATAGGGCCAGTCATAAAAAAAGACATGTCCCAGGCGTGCACCAAGCATTGTTGAAAGTACCGTGTAAATAAAAAGGGAATCTAGTTGTTCGAGGGATTTTTTTTCGTTTAAAAAAATCTTTTTCATAATATACCAACCCAGAGCAAAGGCTACTATCCAAGAAAGATTGTAGTATTTAATTTGTAAAACACCAATTTTGAAAAGGGTATCATCCGGATTCCAAATAAAACCTAAAAAATACATAGTGAAGCTATTAAGCGGCTAAGATAAGAAAATTGAACAGAGGCCAAAGGCAAAATGTAGCTTAACTTTCATGGACTTTTTTGGCCTTTTTATGTTGATATAAGATTTAAACAATAGCCTAATTATACCTGAGTTTAAAAGGTCAGGGTACGGGATCATAACCTTTTCCACCCCAGGGATTACAACTGAAAATACGTTTTATGGCCAACCAACCTCCTTTAAAAAGGCCGTGTTTTTTTAGGGCTTCAAGCGTATATTGAGAGCATGTTGGGGAATATCGGCAAGTGGCAGGGGTTAAAGGTGAAATTACCAACTGGTAGAACCTTACCAGAAAAATAAAGGGCGCGATTAAAATTTTTTTCACCTTGAGGAATATTTTTAAAGACTAGTTTTTTGTGCCATTAGTAATAAGAATTTCATAAAAAACAGCTCGCAAGGATTTACCCCGTGGATACTGCAATTTATGAGGAGACACTAAAAGTCGTGCCCTCTTTGCTGTCTTTTAGCTGAACACCAAGGGCTGCTAACTGGTCCCTTATCTTATCAGATGTACCAAAATCTTTGTTGGCACGGGCTTCATTGCGCAATTGAATGAGTAATTCTACCACACCCGATAACTTTTCTGAATCCTTTCCACTATCATTTTTGTTCTCCAGGCCAAGTACGTCAAATACAAAACTATTCATGGTCTCGATGAGAATTTTTTTATCCTCTACAGAAAGCTGTTCTTTTCCTTCTTTTATGAGGTTGATATGTTTAACTCCTTCAAAAAGGTTTGCAATTAGAATGGGGGTATTAAAATCGTCATTCATTGCATCATAACACTTTTGCCTCCATTCCTTAATATCAAAATCTGAATTAGCACCGGTATTTAAACCGTCCAGACCGGTAATTGCTTCCATAAGCCTTTGATACCCCTTTTCTGAGGCAAGCAGGGCTTCGTTGCTTAAATCGAGAATACTGGTATAATGTGCCTGCATCATAAAAAAGCGCACGACAGAAGGAGAAAATGCTTTGCTAAGTATGCTATTATTGCCGGTAAAGATCTCATTCGGGAGAATATTATTCCCGGTAGATTTTGCCATTTTTTTACCATTTAAGGTAAGCATATTGGCATGCAACCAATATTTTACAGGAGAATGACCATTACTGGCCTCTGCCTGGGCAATTTCACATTCGTGATGAGGAAATTTAAGATCCATCCCACCGCCGTGAATGTCAAAATTCTCACCAAGATATTTTGTGCTCATCGCCGTGCATTCAAGATGCCATCCCGGAAAACCATCTCCCCATGGAGAAGGCCATCGCATAATATGTTGCGGTTCAGCCTTTTTCCATAAAGCGAAATCCTGAGGGTTTTTCTTTTCGTCCTGAGCCGCGAGTTCCCGGGTATTTGAGATCATGTCTTCCAGCTTTCTGCCACTCAGTTTGCCGTATTCATAATCTTCATTAAACTTCTTAACATCAAAGTAGACAGAATCGTTAATTTCATAGGCGTAGCCTTTGTCAAGGATCTCTTTAATGATCTCTATTTGCTCAATAATATGACCTGTTGCTGTTGGTTCAATACTGGGAGGTAAAAAGTTGAATTTTTGAAGGATATTGTGAAAATCCACGGTATAGCGCTGGACGACTTCCATGGGCTCTATTTGTTCCAACCGTGCTTTTTTTGCAATTTTATCCTCCCCTTGATCAGCGTCGCCTTCCAAATGACCTGCATCTGTAATATTCCTTACATAACGCACCTTGTACCCCAAATGCCTGAGGTATCGAAAGATCATGTCAAACGACATAAACGTTCTGCAGTTTCCCAGATGTACATTACTGTATACCGTGGGACCGCATACATACATACCTACATGCCCTTCATTAATTGGTTCAAATAGTTCTTTGGTACTGGAAAGGGAATTGTAGACTTTAAGGTGTTGGGTTTTATACAATTGCATTGTTGCTATATACAATTAGAAATTGGTCTCCAGGTTGATGTAATCCAAAAACTCGCGTCTGGTGGCCTCTTCTTTAAATTTACCACCGTATTCTGCAGTTACAGTGCTACTATCCACATCGCGTATTCCACGTGAATTTACACACAAATGTTTAGCGTCTATAACGCAGGCAACATCTTTGGTGCCTAATACTGCCTGAAGTTCTTTTACGATTTGAATATTAAGTCGTTCCTGTACTTGTGGCCTTTTGGCAAAATAATCAACTATCCTGTTCATCTTGGAAAGCCCAACTACCGTACCCTTTGAAATGTAAGCTATATGTGCCCTGCCAACAATTGGAAGTAGATGGTGCTCACAGGTAGAATAAACCGTTATATTTTTTTCCACCAACATTTCACCGTATTTGTATTTATTCTCAAACGTAGAAGATTTCGGTTTTTTCTTTGGCTCTAAACCGCCAAAGAGTTCTTTTACATACATTTTAGCCACTCTGTCTGGTGTGCCACTTAAACTATCGTCCTCCATGTCGAGGCCCAACGTCAGCATAATTTCCCTGACATTTTCGCGAATGCGCTCAATTTTTTCTTCCTCACTTAAAACAAACGCATCTTTTCTCATTGGGGTTTGTTCAGACGAGGATTCATGATCGTTTCCTAAGTCTTCAAAATGTTCTTCCAATGTACTGTCTAATTTCATCCGGATACCTCTTTTTGGAAAGGCAAAGATATACATAATATGCCACTTTATAGCCTGTTTAGGGCGATACACAACATAAATTAGTGTTAAGGGGATGTACAAGGTATTTTTATAAATTCCAAATAGTATGCCTGTTCATGAAAGGTAAAAGCTTAATATTCTGTTTTTTAACAATTCTTGGGACCTGTTCACTTATTGCCCAGGTCGCAGCTGATTGCAGCAATGCTGTACCTATATGCAATAATACTCCGGTTAATGGTGGTACACAAGGATATGGCGTAGATGATTTTAATGGAGCGGCAAGGAGTGGATGTCTGGAACCGGCAATAACTGGGACGATAGAGTCTAATTCTGCCTGGTATCGTTTTCGAACATCGGCATCCGGGCAATTAGGGTTTAATATAGGTTTTGATGCTTCCGAGGACTGGGATTTTGCCTTATACCGGGCAACAGACTGCAGCAGTTTGGGAGACCCTGTCCGTTGTAACTTCTTTGATAACAGTGATGCGGAAACATTTATGGGAGTAGGGGAAGACCCTACGGGAAATACAACCACGGTGCTTTATGAAGATTGGTTACAGGTAATGCCCGGAGAGGATTACTATTTAATGATCAATAACTATAGCAACATTAATTCGGGTTTTTCGATACAATTTTCTGGAGATATTTTTATTACTAATCCTTACGATGCGCTGGACTGTTCCATTATAAATAACCTTCTGGGACCTCCCCTGGCGGCATGTGATAATGAGAACGTTATTCTCGATGCAACCACTACCAATGCTTTAAGCTATACCTGGTATAGTGATACAGGATCAGGTTTTCAAACAATAGCAGGGGCAACAGGTCCAACGCTGCAGGTGCTCGTTTCTGCGATGTACAGGGTGGAAGTGATTACTACAACCATGACGAATATAATAAGCGATGTTCAGGTGGCTTTTAATTCATCACCTATTCCAAATCCTGTCTCAGATGAAATAGTTTGTTCAGAATCTGCGGTATTTGATTTAACTCAAAAGGATAGTCAGGCCCTGGGTACTCAAGATCCTACAGCTTTCATGGTTACCTACCATAGTTCACTCAATGACGCTATTCTGGGTGTAAATTCATTAATATCACCATATCCGTTAAGTATAGGCACTGAATCCGTTTATGTTCGTACCACCTCATTAACAAATCCGCGATGTTATGATGCTTCTGAGCAGTTTCAGTTGAGTGTTGTAGCAACTCCTGTTTTAAGCTTTGCTACAGAGGTTTTTATCTGTGAAGATTCGGCAGGTGTAATCATAGGAGAAACTGTCCCTAACTCTCAATACACTTATTCCTGGGATACAGGAGAATCAACTCCAGGCATCACGGTCTCTCAGGCAGGAAATTATTCCTTAACGGTTACAAATAATCAATTGGGCCAATCCTGTTGGGCCACCAGTATTATCACAGTTGTTGTTTCTGAAACTCCGGAAATAACGGACGTTATTATAGATGATCTGCAAAACAACAATACTGTTGAAATCATTACAGATGTGGTAGGCAGCTTTGAATATCAACTAGACAATGGAGCATTTCAGGTAAGTAATATCTTCACCAATGTCCCACCTGGAGTGCATACGGTTACCATTAATGATCTTAATGGTTGTGGTTCTGTAACAGAGACCATTACCGTAGTTGGATTTCCTAGTTTTTTTACGCCTAATGGTGACGGAACTAACGATTATTGGCATATTTTGGGAGTTTCCAATCTGGAAGACCCAATGGTTTATGTATATGACAGATACGGGAAACTCTTAAAACAGTTAGATGATAGCACCCTCGGATGGGACGGTACTTTTAATGGCAGGGAATTGCCATCTTCAGATTATTGGTTTAAACTTACCTATACGGATATACAGGGCCAGCGTGTTGAAGCCAGGTATATAAATAATCATTTTGCATTAAAAAGATAATTTTTTGCCTTTTTTAGGTTGCTGTCGGTTTAGAAATAAAGTTTAGAAAAACTCCGGTGAAACATACTAAAATTTAGACCATGGAGTTATAGTATTGATTATTTGTATAAAATTAGCCCCATAATCTATGCGAACACTTGTTAGCTTCCTGTGCTGTATGCTCCTTTTCTCTATTGGAGTTAATGCACAGAACTCAGCAGATTGCCGCAGTGCTATCCCTGTTTGTGCCGATGCGCCTATTCTATCCTTTACTGATGGTCTTGGCGACGTTGATGATTTTGATCCCGATGTTATCAGGCAGACCGGTTGCCTGGAAAAAGGCAGTGTAAGTTCTGCAAACATTGAAAATAATACGTCCTGGTATGTATTCAGGGCAGGAACAGACGGTCAGATTGGTTTTGATATAGAAGCGTTACCCGCACTTGGTACTACAATAACCTCAGAATATGATTTTGCTTTATACGGACCAGACACAGATTGTGCAGATATAAGCAATGGAACGGCACAACCCATTAGATGTAATTACGAAGTAAATAGCACAAACTTTACCGGGGTAGGAGTTAATCCGGAAAATGGTCAGGAAGGAGCACCACCTTTAACTGCCAACCAAAATACGTATGATGAATGGATAGATGTTACTGCCGGAGAAGTCTATTACCTTCTGATCAACAATTTCAATACTAACTTTGATGGAAATCCTGAGCCTTTTTCATTGACCTTTACAGGCAGTTCCGTCGATGCAGATCAGAATTCAGCACTTGACTGTACCCTTAGGGATGAATTTTTAGGACTGGATATTATTGCCTGCGAAGGTGATCCCGATATAACTTTAACCGCTTTAAATTCGCCGGCCGGGCCCGATATTGCCACCGTCACCTGGACAGTCGATTACGATGATGACGGAACCATAGATGCAACCCTGCCAGGCACAGGCCCACTTGGCGCTGAGTTGATAGTAAGCAGCCCAACCTCAGGGAGGTACTTTGTTTCAATATTAACTACACTTGCAACTACCATAACAGATGATATTTTAATTACATTTTATGGAATTCCGGTTTTGCTGCCGGATCCGGACGGAATAGTTATTTTAGACGATTTATCGGATAGCAATAATGTAGAGTTTTTTGTAGATGGCGATGGCGAGTATGAATACGCTATAAACGGAGGTGAATTTCAGGATGAATCTGTATTTATGGATATCCCTCCCGGTTTGAATTCTGTTATAATCAATGACAAGAATGGATGTGGAACCACAGAGCCCATTGAATTTTTGGTAGTGGGATACCCTAAGTTTTTTACACCAAACGGAGATGGTATCCACGATGCATGGAATATTATTGGAATTGAGACACTTACAGATCCGGTAGTTTTTATTTTTGACCGGTACGGCAAATTATTAAAACAACTGGATGAAACTACCATAGGGTGGGACGGGACTTTTAACGGAAGGCCCATGCCTTCATCCGATTATTGGTTCCGCCTGGAGTACGCCCGTGATGAAGACGGAGTGCAGGTGGCCAATACCATACGGACGCACTTTTCACTTGTGAGATAAAAAAAAGCCCTGAAGTAATTCAGGGCTTTTTTCTTTATTATTTGAGTCTAGAAATTAATGGTGTACCCGAAGCTATAATTATTCATAATACCATTTACACTTGCCGGTGTTGATATTCCTACATCCGCGAGTTGAACATTAGCATCTCGCTCAGATCTGCTATAGGTAAAGTCTAATCTACTGCCTCCGAAATTATAACCTATTCCAGCCGAAAATCCATTTAAATCGCTTATAGTGATTTTATTTGCATAAGGACTTTGTTCATAACGATAACCGCCACGCAGACTTAATTGTTTTATACGGTATTCGCCGCCAATTCTAAAAGTAGATACCGCAGTAAGTTCTCTGCCAATCTGTGAATTAACTGTAGAAAAACTAGCATCTGAAGTAGGTCGCAATTCGGCATTAGACATATCCTGATAGCTGTAATCAAAACTTAAAAGGCCATTGGGGCCAAACACAAGTGCCATACTTCCATTAAACTTGCCGGGAGTCTTTACTTTATACCTTGGGAAAAGATTTACAATGTTGAAATCTATAAATCTTATATCCGGATTTTTAACTGGAGAATCCGAATTGATTCTTTGTGAAAAATCATCTGTTAAATCATACCAGGTAGCGGATTGATAACTTCCTCCCAGTCTTATATATTTATTCAATTTTGCGATGACCCCTAGGTTGAAGGAAAATGCCTGACCCCTTGAGACAAGCAGGTTGTCAAAATTTATAGATTGAATTTCTGAAGCTGTATCAAAACCGCTCTCGCTCAATTGCGTGTATTTCTCATAATAAATACTATGAAAATTCAGTGAAGCGCCCATATATAGAAAATCCTTGTATTGCGTGCCAAAATTCATAGTGAACTTGCTGTTATATCCTCTTGTTGACTGTAAAAATTCCTGATTAACAGTGTTGTATTGAGCATTAGAAATATATTCGGTATTGTTGTCATCATCAAAATCTACGGGATCAATTACCCCGGACTGAAAACCTAAAAATGCCTGTTGTGGTCCAAAACCAAGACTACTCCCTATATCAAGATAGGCATCTTCAATCAACTCGCCATCCTGAACAAACAATGGGCCTAACGGCTGGCCCTGAGCAAAGGCAAGAAAGTAGTTATCTATACCTTCATTTCCATTCCCTGAGGCAAAAAACTGATTGCTAAAATTATTTACGAGATCATAGTTAAAAGCTAAGGAGTATTTCCTCCAATCAGAATTTTTATCGTAATTTTTAAACACCATAACACCCCCTACCTGATTAATTTTAAATGAATTAAGTCGGGTATTGTTGGTTCTCCCAAAGTAGGTTGCATCGTTGTTGCGGTTGTAGTTTGTTCCGGTCATGGTAAACTGACTATTATTGAAAACCGCTGATCCTGCGGGATTGATATTCAATGCCGAAAGATCACCCCCAAGAGCTCCAAAGGCCCCGCTTAAGCCCTGAAAGCGTGTGGTTCCATGAGTGTTTTCAATACTATATCTAAGTACGTCATCAATATTCTGTGCACTTACAGTCCCACATATCAATACCAGGATGAAAATTATATTTCTTTTCATTTTATAAAAATTTAATTCTACTGATTTAAGGAATTATTGTCTGCCCCTGCTTCCTGAAGATCTTGAAGATCCCCCAGAACTTCTCATGCCACCGCCGGAACTTCTCATACCACCACCGGAACTTCTCATGCTGCCTGAAGATCTGGAAGAACCCCCGGAACTTCTATAACCACTTGAGCTTCCAGAACTTCTGGATCCCGAACTTCTATAGCCACTTGAACTTCCAGAACTTCTGGATCCTGAACTTCTATAACTACCTGAGCTTCTAGACCCCGAACTTCTTCCGGAACTATAGCCG
This sequence comes from Eudoraea sp., assembly GCF_049669105.1. Lineage (NCBI taxonomy): Bacteria > Pseudomonadati > Bacteroidota > Flavobacteriia > Flavobacteriales > Flavobacteriaceae > Eudoraea > Eudoraea sp. The sequence continues at coordinate 16,610 of NZ_JBATKE010000066.1, read as the reverse complement.
GAGGTTCTTGGCATAGAGGATGACGACCTGGAATAACCAGAACTTCTTTGAGTGGAACCTCCATAAGCCCTACTTGCTGTATTTGATCTACTGGTAGTGCCTCTGCTATAGGTGTTGTTGCCTTGAGAATATCTTCGGTAAGTATTGCTGTTTCGTGCGCTACTTGAATATCCCGGAACAGATCGGGTACTTCTACTGGATCTGTATGCCCTGTTTCTATTTATAGCATCAGCACTAACTGTTCTTCTTGCCGTTGTGCCTGATCTATTTGCACTGGAACTTCGTGCTGAGGAAGCAGTTCTACTTGTACCTGTTCTTGAAATATTAGACCTGGAACTTGAAGCTGTTCTTCCATTTCCGCTGGTCAAACTAGATCTTCCTCTGCCTGATGTGAGATTAGATCTTCCTCTTAATGAATTTGAAGTTAAAGCATTAGTATAAGTATTGCCGTAATAACCTCTTCGGCTACTGTTGTATGAATATCTTCCATAACCATAGTAAGGATAGCCCCAACCATAACCTGGATAGCCCCAACCATAACCTGGATAGCCCCAGCCCCAGCCCCAACCTGGACCCCAGCCGCCCCAGCCCCAACCAGGATAGCCCCAATAACCGCCCCAGCCCCAGCCAAAGCCTATTCCAATACCAACACCACCCCAGCCCCAACCTGCGCCGTTGTAGTTATTAATAGTGACATTGGATGGATTATCACCCCATCCGGCGTATCCTTCGTAATCATTATAACCTTGATAATAATTTCCTTCCGGGACAACTGCAAGACTATCATTTACTACATCTCCTCCGTAATAGTCATCTACATCTGTAAAGACTTCGTCTTCCATGAATTCATCTATTTGATCCGCCTTCTGGCCAAAATAATCACCATAAATACCATCACCCTGCTGTTGTGCGGGTTGTTGTTTTTTCTTTGTATAGACCTGTTGGGTCCCTTCAGCATAGATACCATCATTATCATAATAGGAAGCCTCCTGATAGGAACCACAGGAAACCAATAATATGCCTGCAACAAGGAGCGTTGTAGCCATTATTAATTTAGGGAGGGGTAGATATTGTATCATCGCTTTAAATTTATATTGTTGAACATTCTAAAAATAGTTAGTTTTACCGAACTGTTTCGATAATAAGGACACAAGATTTGTGCCAAAGTATATTTGATGGGAAAAAATTTAACTAAAAGAAGCGAGGATTATTCCAAATGGTATAATGAGCTCGTGATCAAGGCTGATATGGCCGAAAACTCAGGCGTTAGGGGATGTATGGTGATAAAACCTTATGGTTTTGCCATTTGGGAAAAAATACAGGCGGGCCTGGATAAGATGTTCAAGGATACGGGGCATCAGAATGCCTATTTTCCATTGTTTATTCCAAAATCATATCTGAATAAAGAAGCCAGTCACGTTGAAGGATTTGCAAAGGAATGCGCGGTAGTTACCCACTACAGGCTAAAAAATGCAGAGGACGGCAGTGGTCTTGTAGTTGACGAAGACGCTAAACTGGAAGAAGAACTTATTGTAAGGCCAACCTCTGAGACTATTATCTGGGATACTTATAGAAAGTGGATTCAGTCTTACAGAGATCTTCCGCTCTTAATAAACCAATGGGCCAACGTGGTACGATGGGAAATGAGAACACGCCTGTTCCTGCGTACGACTGAATTCCTGTGGCAGGAAGGGCACACGGCTCATGAGACCGAACAGGAGGCCATAGAAGAGGCCGAATTGATCCTGAATATTTATGCGGATTTTGCCGAAAATCATATGGCTGTCCCGGTGATCAAGGGAACAAAAACCGAAAGTGAACGCTTTGCAGGGGCGATAGAAACCTATTGTATAGAAGCCCTGATGCAGGATGGAAAGGCATTACAGGCCGGAACATCCCATTTTTTGGGTCAGAACTTTGCCAAAGCTTTTGATGTAAAATTTGCAACCAGAGAAGGTAAACAAGAATATGTCTGGGCTACATCCTGGGGTGTTTCTACACGCCTGATGGGTGCTCTTATTATGACACATAGTGATGATAATGGCCTTGTTCTACCTCCTAAACTGGCCCCTATACAGGTGGTTATAGTGCCTATATACAAAGGTTTAGAACAATTAGATGCAATCTCTGAAAAGATAAACCCTTTGGTAAAAGAATTGCAAATCAAAGGTATTTCAGTTAAATACGACAAGCGCGATACGCATAAACCGGGATTTAAATTTAATGAATATGAATTAAAAGGAGTTCCCGTTAGAATCGCTATTGGGCAGCGTGATATGGAGAATGGAACCTATGAATTGGCACGCCGGGATACCCTGGAAAAACAAGTCGTACAAGCCGATGAGGTCGTTGCTAAAATTGAATTTTTACTCGAGGACATACAGCGAAATATATTTGACAAAGCCACTAATTATAGGGAGGAACACATTACTGAAGTTGATGGGTATGAAGAATTTAAAAAAGTTTTAGATCAGAAAGGAGGCTTTGTTTCAGCACATTGGGATGGTACTTCGGCTACTGAAGAAAAGGTAAAAGAAGAAACAAAAGCAACAATTAGATGTATTCCATTAGATTCCAAAAATGAAGTTGGAAGCTGCATGGTTACCGGAAAACCTTCCGCAAAAAGGGTACTCTTTGCCAAGGCATATTAAGAGTAGTCAAAAAAAAATATAATGGAGTTGGTATAGTAAAAAATAATTGTATTTTTGCATCCGCATTTATGCGCTCTAAAGGCCCGTTCGTCTAGGGGTTAGGACGCCAGGTTTTCATCCTGGTAACAGGGGTTCGATTCCCCTACGGGCTACGAAGAATATTGAATTATTGAAATGTGATCAATGAGGACATGTAGAATAATGCTTGTCTCATTTATTACTTGAACGTTAAAAAAAAAATAATGGCCCGTTCGTCTAGGGGTTAGGACGCCAGGTTTTCATCCTGGTAACAGGGGTTCGATTCCCCTACGGGCTACAAAAAAAAATAGGAAGCCCGAATAAACAAAATTTAAAAAAAGATGGCAAATCACAAGTCGGCATTAAAGAGAATCAGAAGAAATGAAGTAGTGCGATTACGTAACAGGTATCAGCACAAAACCACAAGAAACGCAATAAAAAAATTGAGGAGTGAAACCGACAAAAAAGCGGCGGAATCACTTTTGCCAACTGTGGTGAGCATGATAGATAAGCTTGCTAAACGCAATATTATACATGCAAATAAGGCGGCTAATTTAAAAAGTAAACTTACAAAGCATATTGCTGCCATATAAGTATTGGAAAAATCTATTCTAGCCCTTGCCTAACGGTTAGGGCTTTTTTTATGGTTAATTCAATGGTAAAGGTTGTTTATAAAGTGATTGCCTTTCCTGGTCATTACTAATGGCCATGGCAAAAGTGAGATGGAAATCGCCTGCGAAATGATCCCTAATTATCTTTGAAGTACTTCTTCTAAATAAAAAATCCCAATGATTTATAGTCATTGGGATTTACTTTTTTATGGGATTTTTTTACTGGCTCATCGTCAATAAAAACTCCTCATTATTTTTGGTCTGCTTAATGCGTTGCTCCATGAATTCCATAGCCTCAACCGGATTCATGTCAGCGAGATATTTCCGCATTATCCACATGCGTTGAATTGTATTTTCATCCAATAAAAGATCATCTCTTCTTGTAGAAGAAGTTACAAGGTCTATAGCAGGGAAGATTCTCCGGTTACTTATTCGCCTGTCTAATTGTAATTCCATATTACCGGTACCTTTGAATTCCTCAAAAATAACCTCATCCATCTTAGATCCGGTTTCCGTAAGGGCTGTTGCAATGATAGATAACGAACCACCGTTTTCAATATTACGAGCTGCTCCAAAAAAGCGCTTTGGTTTGTGCAGGGCATTCGCATCCACACCACCACTAAGAACTTTACCGGAAGCTGGTTGAACAGTATTGTAAGCTCTTGCAAGACGTGTAATGGAATCTAAGAGTATTACTACATCATGTCCACATTCTACCAGTCTTTTTGCCTTTTCCAATACTATATTGGCAACACGAACATGTTCGGTAGCTTCCTTATCGAAAGTGGAGGCAACAACTTCACCGCTTACATTGCGCTGCATATCCGTTACTTCCTCCGGACGTTCATCTATCAAAAGAATAATCTGATAAACTTCAGGATGATTGGCTGCAATAGCATTCGCAATATCTTTCAAGAGCATCGTTTTCCCTGTTTTTGGCTGGGAAACAATCATACCACGTTGTCCTTTTCCAATAGGGGAAAACAAGTCAATAATTCTTGTAGAAAGGGTGCTTTGGCGTTCTGCCAATTTAAATTTTTCCTGCGGGAACAATGGAGTCAGGTGCTCAAAAGAAACTCTGTCTCTTACTACCTGAGGATCCATTCCATTAATTTTATTCACCTTTATTAAGGGGAAATATTTTTCTCCTTCTTTAGGCGGACGTACATTTCCTAAAACTGTATCTCCCGTTTTCAGGCCAAACAGCCTTATTTGCGATTGGGATACATAAATATCATCGGGAGAAGAGAGGTAATTATAATCTGAAGATCTAAGAAATCCATAACCATCCTGCATGATATCAAGAACGCCTTCGCTTTCTATAATACTGTCAAATTCATATTCAGGTTGCTTGTATTTATTTTTTAGGTCTTTATCAAAATTACTTGTCTTGCTATCCTGCCCGTTTTTATGATGCTGAATTTTTTTGCTATGAGGGCCTTTGCTGTGTTGAGGATTGCTTTTTGGTTGTTCTTTATTACCCTGATATGCAGGGCTTTTTTGCTGTGAACCTTCTTTTTTTGGTTCATGCTTGACTACCTTATCTGAAGAAATGGGGTTTTTCTTGGGAACAGGCTTAAAACTTTCCTTCGGAACATGAGGTTTGTCCCGTTTTTCCGGTGCTTTTTCCTTTACCGCCACTGTTGTCGCTTGCACAGCTTTGGGATTACTAGCCTGTAAATCAAGGATTTGGTATACCAAATCAAGTTTTTTTAAGGTCTTGTATTTGGGAACGCTTAAATCTTTAGCAATATCCTGTAGCTCAGGCAGCTTTTTTGCTTTTAAATCTGAAATCTCAAACATTGAGTATAAAATAAATTATAGTATATAAAAATTGGAGTATATTATTTTTTTTTGGGTATTACATGGGATTGAGACCCCAATAGGTAAGTGTTATAACTACTAACGCCACAATATTACAAATTATTTTAAACAAATCATCTCTTATTACTTATTAATTTATTTCTCCCTCTTTTCGTTTTAACATATGATTTGCACAAATAGATTGTATCTAAACCGTTTAGTTATAGCTGATGCCATAATCTTACACAACTGGGAAGCTATTTTTTATTTTAAATTTTATGGTAATGTTTTAAAAGACATGTACTTTTGCACTTCTATTTTTAGATGAACTATGATTCAGCGCATACAAACTGTTTATTTAATTTTGGTGGCTCTCTTTACCGGAGCGTTACCTTTTTATTTAACCCTTTGGACTGGAAGTGAAGGAAATACCTTTTTTGCGATGGATATTAGTTGGGTTGCCTTTATTTTTGCAGCTTCTTCAGCTTTGGCGCTCATCACTATCTTTTTATTCAAGAACCGAAAAAATCAATTTGTTTTTAACAGATTGAATATGATATTAAATCTTTTTTTACTGGGATTTTTCGTTTACCGATCACTAAACTTATCCGGAGAGACCTCGGTCTCTGAGAAGGGTATTGGGATGCTGATTCCTGTATTTTCTATCGTTTTTTTAGTCCTGGCTAACAGGGCCATAAAAAAGGATGAGGATCTTGTAAAATCTGTTGATCGCTTACGTTAAACCTAACATCTTAGTAGTATTAGTGCGCAAGACCCAGGGGTAGTTCCCTGGGTTTTTTGTATATATTTTGGCGCTTCCTCCTTCGCCCTCATTAAATTCGGGCTGCGGATGACCGGGCTTTTCGCTGTATCTTTTTTGCTTTTCTCCCGATTGCGCTCAAGATGATTGCAAAAAAGGATGCCGCTACTATCCCTAGCGCTTTCCCAATTCTATTACCTCCAGATTCTTTATCTCTTCGTTGTCTATATCAAACCTGAGCATAGTCCTGACTTGATGAAAACCGTTCTTTCCGCAGGAACCGGGATTCATGTGTAAAAGATTTAGTTTTTTGTCCCACATTACCTTAAGAATATGGGAATGGCCTGAGATAAATAGTTTAGGCGGATGCTGTTTGATTTCTTCCCTGATTCTCCTATCATACCTGTTGGGATAGCCCCCAATATGGGTAATCCAAACAGATACATGTTCGCATGTAAACCGGTTGTCTAATGGAAATTCCTTTTGTATTTTATGATCATCAATATTTCCATAGACAGCTCGAACAGGTTTTATTTTAGCTAGCGCATCGGTAACTTCAAAGGAACCAATATCACCTGCATGCCAAATTTCATCGGCCTGTTTGGCATACTTAAGGATAGTATCATCAATATAGCCATGGGTATCGGAGAGAAGTAAGATGTGGGTCATTTCAGTAAGAATTTAAAACCGCGTACAAGAGTCAAATAGCCCTGTTTCGCGTTTACAAAGCTATTGTTCAGATTAAGGCAACCCGGAAGCTCCTTAATACTAATAGTTAACTTCGTTATCTTTGCCTTTTACAAAAATAGATAATAGCTTGAGATATTTTGTCGCTTTTTCATACTTCGGACAGGCCTATCACGGATGGCAGCGACAGCCAAACGCTTCTACTGTTCAGCAGATACTAGAAGAATCATTAAGTACATTGCTGAAATCGCCCATAAACCTTGTTGGTGCAGGCAGGACAGATGCTGGAGTCCATGCAAAAAATATGTATGCACATTTTGATTTTCAGGAAATCAATAGTCTGACAGACCTTACTTACAGATTAAATGCCTTTTTGCCAGAGGATATTGCTATCCAAAAGATTAGTGTAGTCCCGGGGGATGCACATGCTCGTTTTGATGCTGTGCAACGAACCTATGAGTATTGGATAGTACAAGAAAAGAATCCATTTTACAAGGATACTGCGCATTATGTAAAACACTTATTGGATATTCCGGCAATGAATAAAGCAGCCGCCCTTTTGTTGGAGTATGATGACTTTGAGTGCTTTTCTAAATCAAATACAGATGTTAAAACGTATCTGTGCAAAATTAAATCTGCGACCTGGAATTTAACAGGGGAAAAGCTTGTTTTTACAATTACAGCAGACCGGTTTCTAAGGAATATGGTGCGCGCCATAGTTGGAACCTTTCTGGATGTTGGTCTTGGAAAAATAGCTCCGGAAGATGTTAAGACTATTATAAAAAGCAAGGATCGACGCACCGCTGGTGCCTCCGTCCCGGCAAAAGGCTTATATTTGACGAAAGTTTCATACCCTTCAACCATTCTGGATTTTAATGGAGAAAGACACCGGAAAAGCATTTGATTTTAGACTCTTCAAACGAGTTATAGCCCATACTAAACCCTATAGACTTACATTTTATGGAGTGGCCCTGGCTGCCATTTTTCTTTCAGGTTTTGCGGTTTTAACTCCCCTTATAGTTGGTGAAATTATCGATGGTGCTGTTAAACAGGGTGATTCTGAAAAGCTTTTATTTCTTATCCTGGCAATGGCTGCCGTACTTTTCGGACAGGTGCTCAGCCAGCTTAGTTTTAATTATTATGCAAATTGGCTTGGCGAATCGGTTATTAGAGATATCCGGATTAACCTTTTTAAAAAAATGATTGGGTTCAAAATGAAGTATTTTGATAATTCTTCAATTGGATTACTCGTTACCCGTGCTGTAGCTGATTTGCAGCGTATTGGTGAGATTTTTAGTCAGGGATTTTTTGTTATCGTATCGGATCTTCTTAAAATGATCGTTGTGGCCATGGTTATGTTGATCATCAATTGGAAATTGGCGCTGATTGTGTTTGCGGTTCTTCCGGTAATTTTATATGCTACCAGACTATTCCAACGCGCAATGAAGAAAGCTTTTATAGATGTAAGGGCTGAGGTTTCCAACCTGAATTCCTTTGTTCAGGAGCGTTTAACAGGAATGAAAATTGTTCAGCTGTTTACCAGAGAAAAAATAGAAAGTGTTAAGTTTCGGGAAATTAATGAAAAACACATGAATGCCTGGCTTAAAACAGTTTGGTATAATTCTTTCTTCTTTCCTATTGCAGATATTGTTTCATCTATTACGGTGGGGTTAATAGTTTGGTATGGGGGCCTTCAAAACGTGACCAATATTCAATTAGATGAATACGGGACAATTTTTGCCTTTATCCTATTATCCGGTATGTTATTTCAACCCTTAAGACAGATTGCTGATAAATTCAATACTCTTCAAATGGGGATGGTAGCAGCAAACAGGGTTTTTAAAATTTTGGATACAAGCAGTCATATTGAAGATATTGGGACTGTTGAAAAAGATCATGTACTAGGAAATATTAAATTTTCAAATGTTCATTTCGGTTACCTTGAAGATGAAGAAGTACTACACGGGATTTCCTTTGACGTTCAAGTGGGTCAGACCGTGGCCATTGTTGGTGCTACAGGGGCCGGAAAATCAACAATTATCAATCTCTTAAATCGTTTTTATGAGATTAATTCAGGTGAGATCCTGGTAGATAATGTAAATATTACCAATTACAGGTTGGCTTCACTACGCAGGAACATAGCTGTTGTATTGCAGGATGTCTTTCTTTTTGCAGATACCATAGCCAACAATATTTCCCTCAGGGATAAAACGATTTCTTTAGAGAGTATTGAGGAGGCTGCAAAGCAAATAGGTGTTCATGAGTTCATCAACAGTTTACCCGGTGGATACCAATACAATGTAAAAGAAAGGGGAACTATGCTTTCCAGCGGGCAGAGGCAGCTAATTGCTTTCTTGCGGGCTTATGTGAGTAATCCCAGCATCTTGGTCCTGGATGAAGCTACATCCTCCGTAGATACCTATTCTGAACAGCTGATCCAAAAGGCGACAGAAAAAATTACCGACGGCAGGACTTCAATTATTATTGCACACCGTCTCGCCACAGTGAAAAAGGCGGATAAAATCCTGGTTATGGATGCCGGTAAAATTGTGGAGAGTGGCACACACAAGGAGTTACTCAAAAAAGGTGGCTATTACAATAAACTCTATGAGGCCCAGTTTATGGCTGAGGAAGTGGCTTAGCACCTTTTTTATTAATTCTTCACCGGTTTAAGATCTTCCAAAGTAATTGTTCCAGTTGCGAAAAGTATAGCATAGAAAGCCATAATTAAGCCAAAATACCCAATTAAGGCTAAAATCATAAACAGACAAGTTCTTAATAAAACTTGGCCCATTGAGAGCTTATTTATCCTCTGCATCACATAAACCGAGAACACAAACATTATAGGCAGCATAATTGTAGACATCATCACATAATTTTGTGGGTCTAGGGTTAATACAATTAGGCTAATAAGGAAAGATAGGATACTAAATTGGGCTAAAGTATATAACATAACTACCAGGTATTCAGAGAATAAATATCCTTTCTTATTAAAAGTTAGCCATCCGGCAATCCCAAAGATTGGTATAAATAAAATAAATACTAAGGATGAAAAGTCGTATATGACGGGCATTATTTTTTCATAAAATACAGGGTTTACTCCTTGATTAAAGACATCCATGTCCATCTCCTCTAAGACAAAAACTTTTTGCATTAAAAAGTAAAGCAGACCGGAAAGAGTTAGCGCAATCCCTAAATAATTTATCGGGTTTAGGTATTTTTTTCTAATTCCCGAAATATAGCCATCAATAACCAGCTCTGGTTTGGTGAACAAATGAATAAATGTCCTTAAGAAAGTATTGTCGAGGTCAAAATAGTGCTCGGTAACATAATGCGACAGGTTTTTAAAAGTTAATCTGTTGCGTATTATTCTAGCCCCGCAATCAGGACAGTAGTTAAAATTTTCGTTTAGAATGGTACCGCAGTTTTTGCAATCCATAGCTAGAGCAAATCTAATTTAATCCTGTTAGCCAATTCAGATAAGTCCTTATACGGTACAAATTCACCATTGTTTATATAAGAGATCAATCCGGTTTCTTCACTAAGTACTAAGGCAAGTGCGTCTGTACGCTCCGTAATTCCCACAGCTGCCCGGTGTCTCAAACCAAAACGCAAAGGAATATTACGCTCATTGGATAAAGGTAATATGACTCTCGTAGCTGTTATATAATTATTCTCTATAATGGCCGCCCCATCATGTAACGGACTATTCTTATAAAAGATACTTTCCAGGATGGGTTGATTAACTTCCACATTCATAGCATCTCCGGAAGATTTTACAAAATCAAGAGAATTACTTCGCTTCATAACCAAAATGGCCCCCGTCCTGCTTCTGCTCATTTTGTCGCAAGCCTTGAGCACTGCATCAACATCCAGTTTGGAAGCAATAACTTCCTGTCTTAAAAATTTAAATCGTTTTACAAAATTCCGTTTATTGGCAAAATTGGTAGAACCAATCATAAGCAGGAATTTTCGTATTTCCTGCTGAAAAACAACAATTAATGCGATTAAACCAACCGACATAAAGCCACCAACCACACTACTGATCATTTTCATATCCAGTAATTGGGTCAATTTCCAAAATCCCCAAACGATAACAATTCCAATAAAGATATTGATAGCGACAGTGCCTCGTACCAGTTTGTAGATATAATATAGAAGTATAGCCACAAGGAGGATGTCTATGATGTCCGTGATTCTAAAATCCAGAAAGTTAAAAAAGTCCAATCCTTGTCGTTTTTGTAAAATTAGAAAAAATAGGGGAACAAAAAATTAATCTTCAGTTTGCTTTAAAGCTTCCAATAATTCAATGCACTCCACTGCTTCTTTAACGTCATGAACTCTCAAAATATTGGCCCCTTTGGTTAATGCATAGGTGTTTAGGGCAGTGGTACCATTCAGCGCCTGATCTGGATTAGTACCTAAGGTCTTATAGATCATGGACTTTCTGCTTAAACCAACAAGAATTGGAAGCCCAAAAGTCTTAAAGAGATTCAGATGTTGTAACAAAGAAAAATTCTGAAAAGTATTCTTGGCAAACCCAAAACCCGGATCCAGGATAATATCATTAATACCGTAAGATTTGGCAACAGAAACTTTTTCTGAAAAATAATAGAGGATTTCTTCCAACAGATTGCTGTAATTGGTTTGTTGTGACATGTTCTGTGGATTTCCTTTCATGTGCATCATTACATATGGGACCTTAAATTCCGATATGGTTTGCATCATTTTATCATCCATATTTCCGGCAGATATATCATTGATCATTGCAGCTCCATTTTCAAGGCAATGCCGGGCAACAACACTTCTGAAAGTATCTATAGACAAATAGATATCCGGAAAATTAGTAATCAGCAGATTTACAACGGGCAAAATCCTTTTTAATTCTTCTTCTTCAGAAATATTAGTCGCACCCGGTTTTGAACTATAGGCCCCCACGTCCACAAAAGTGGCTCCTTCGTCCAGTAATTTTTCTACCTGTTTTAAAATAGAGACTTCATCCTTGTATTTTCCTCCATCATAAAAAGAATCGGGGGTAATATTTAAAACCCCCATAACTTTAGGCTTTTTTAAATCAATCAATGTGCCCTTGCAATTTATTGTCATAGGATTTTTTTAAACCATTTGGAGTGCAAATTATTTTGAAGACCAAGATTAATCTACGAACTTTGATGTTTCCATTATTTTGGGTGAAATTTACGCAAATTAGAACAATTTACATGCAGCAAACCTCGGAACAATACGATGGCATAATAACTACTTGCAGGGACTTATTTTCAAAGAAGATGAAAGATTATGGAAGTGCCTGGCGAATATTAAGGCTCCCTTCTTTAACAGATCAAATTTATATTAAGGCTCAGCGAATTAGAAGTTTACAGGAAAACGAGGTCCGAAAAGTAGACGAAGGCGAAAAATCTGAATTTATTGGGATTATCAATTACTCCATAATGGCACTCATTCAATTGGAAAAGGGAGTTGCACAGGAACCTGATTTACCTCCGGCAGAAGCCATTAGTTTATACAACAAGCATGTGGGGATTACCAAATCGCTTATGGAAAATAAGAATCATGACTATGGGGAAGCCTGGCGCGATATGCGGGTAAGTTCATTGACTGATCTTATTATTCAAAAATTATTAAGAGTTAAACAAATTGAGGATAATAAAGGGAAAACTTTGGTTAGCGAAGGAATTGAAGCGAACTATCAGGATATCATCAATTATTCTGTCTTTGCCCTGATTCATATGAACGAATCTAACAATCAAAAAATTCAATAAACAGTATGAAACACTTGGTTGGCTTTTCACGAGTTTTTGTTGGAATACTATTTATTATCAGTGGTTTTATTAAGCTTAATGATCCGGTTGGTTTTTCATTCAAATTGGAAGAATATTTTAGTCAGGGAGTCCTCGATTTACCATTTTTAATGCCTTATGCTCTGGCAATATCAATTTTTGTAGTCATTTTTGAAGTGGTATTAGGCGTATTTCTCCTTATAGGTTATCGCAAGTGTTTTACACTCTGGAGTCTTTTACTCATGATTGTGTTTTTTACTTTTCTTACCTTTTATTCTGCTTATTTCAATAAGGTAACAGATTGCGGTTGTTTTGGAGACGCAATTAAATTGACCCCATGGGAGTCATTCACAAAAGATGTAGTCCTGCTGGTGCTTATCCTAATTTTATACCTTGGCAGGCAACATATCAAGCCACTTTTTAGTCAGGGGGTGAGACAAATAATAGCTTTGGTAGCTGTAGTTATATGTATTATTTATGGAAACTATGTGCTTAACCATTTACCTGTAATCGACTTCAGGCCCTATGAGATTGGGGCCAATATAGAAGATGGCATGGAATTTCCCGAAGACGCTCCCAACGCCATATTTGAATATGCATGGAAATTCAATGTAAACGGAGAGGAACAAGTATTGGTTACACAAGGAGAATACCCTGAGGTTGATGGTGATTTTATAAGTGTAGAGACCAAAGAAATACAGAAGGGGTATGAACCTCCAATTCATGATTTTACAATAGAACAACAAGGCGAAGATTTTACGGCTTTGTTAATGCAGGAAGCTAAATTACTTATAGTGGTTGCCTATGATTTAGCCAAAAGCGAATATGAAGCCTTTGAAAAAATAAAAATAGTTTCCGATAAAGCTGATGCACTGGGGTATAAAGTTATAGGAATGTCTGCCTCGAATGAGGATTGGACACGAAAAATAATAGAAGAATATCAACTGGGATTTGAATTTTATTTTACCGATGAGACAACCCTGAAGACCATTGTTCGGTCTAACCCCGGACTTTTAATCCTGGAACGGGGCACTATTACTCAAAAGGTACACTTTAATGATATTGAAGACTTGGAGCTTGAATAATTTATGGAGTCCTGACCATACAGTAATCGGTAATGAATAACTAGAAACAAACAACACTTATTGTAAACATAAAAAAACTAGAAATGAGAAGTAAAATAGTAGCCGGGAATTGGAAAATGAACAAGAACTTAAGTGAAACCAAGGCTTTGTTGAGTGAATTATTAGAAAAATTACCGAAGACAGAGGCAGAGGTTATTGTGGCCCCTACATATGTTAATCTGGAAAGTGCGGCCCGTATGCTGCAATCATCAGACATAAAAGTCGCTGCCCAGAATATGCATTTTGCCAAAAGTGGGGCTTATACCGGTGAAATTTCTGCGGATATGCTTCTAAACATCAATGTGGATACCGTAATTATCGGGCATTCAGAGCGCAGGGCATATTTTGGAGAAACAGATGATCTTCTGGCCAAAAAAGTGGAAGCTGCATTGGCAAATAACATGCAGGTAATATTTTGCTTTGGAGAAGAATTGGAGGAGCGAAAGGCGGGCAATCATTTCAATGTCGTAGAATCCCAGCTTAAAAACGGTCTTTTTAACTTACCAGCTGAGGCGTGGCAACATATAGTTCTTGCCTATGAACCAGTCTGGGCCATAGGTACAGGAGAAACTGCCTCTCCGGAACAGGCTCAGGAAATGCACGCCTTTATCCGTAAGACGATTACAGAAGCCTATGATTCGTCAATAGCGAATGAAGTATCCATTTTGTATGGAGGAAGCGTAAAACCTTCGAATGCCCAGGAGATTTTCTCAAAACCTGATGTGGATGGGGGATTAATAGGCGGGGCAGCTTTGGTAGCAGATGACTTCATTGCCATTATTAAGGCCATCTGAATTTTTATGGAAGAACTCTTTCTGGAATATCGATTTTCGATAAATCCATTACAACCTGCTGTGGATATCTTAATAGCTGAGCTGGCCGAACTGGGTTTTGACAGTTTTTTGGAAACCCGGGGTGGTTTACTGGCTTATGTTAAAAAGGAGTTATGGAACCCCGTGTCTCTAAGAAACGTCCAGATCCTTGCCAATGAAGATTTTGATATTGATTATGAAGTATCTGAAATAGTACAGGAAAACTGGAATGAACAATGGGAAAAGAATTTTGAACCTATTAATGTAGATAATCAATGTGTTGTAAGAGCCCCATTTCATAAAAAGCAGGATGTTGCCTATGATATAGTTATAACTCCTAAGATGAGTTTTGGTACCGGGCACCATGAAACTACGCATATGATGCTTGAAATGGTTTTGGCATTAGATTTCAAGGATAAGTCTGTATTGGATATGGGTTGTGGAACCGGTGTTTTGGCCATTCTGGCCGCAATGAAAGGAGCCCGGTCTGTGGATGCAATTGATATAGATAACTGGAGTTATCTGAATGCTATGGAAAATGTTTCTGGTAATGGCTGTGAACAGATTAAGGTGTTTGAAGGTGATGCTGATTTATTGACAGATCAACGCTACGATATCATCTTAGCAAATATTAACCGAAATATTTTGCTATCAGATATCTCAGTTTATGCAGGGCATCTGAAAAAAGATGGGGTATTACTTTTAAGTGGTTTTTATAAAGAAGATATTGCTCTTATTTCAAAGGAATGTGCCGTCCACGGACTTTCATTTCAAGAAAATCTGGAAAAAAATAACTGGGTTGCCTCAAAATATGTATTTTAGTTCATACAAAAACCTATCTGTATGAGTACTAAGGAAAAAGTATCCGAAGAACTACTTTTGGATGAGGAGACGTTAAAACAAAATGAAATAGTATTGTTCAATGATGAAGTAAATACCTTTGAGCATGTTATTCATACGTTAATTAATGTTTGTGAACATACCGCAGAGCAGGCAGAACAATGTTCATTAATAGTTCATTACAAAGGCAAATGCACGGTCAAAACAGGGGAATATAAGGAATTAGAACCCCGTTGCAGCAAATTATTACAAGCAGGCTTGAGTGCTGAGATTGTTTGAGTTTTTAATGTTCTGTATGTTTAATAAGAGAGATAATATTCTTTTCTTACCTTTAAAAGAATAGTTCCTCTTTATGCGCTTGGTTTGAGAATTACCTTCATGGCAGATAAGGATGTAATCAGAATCATAGACATTTGCACGTCACATTTTCTTTATAAAAATTTTACTTTATTTCCTGGAATATGCTGTATATGATCGATAAACTCATAGGCGATTTAGAGAGTCATTTCTTTATAACAGACGATACACGTAAGTACTAAAAATAGTTTTATTTAATTTTAATTTGTGATAATAGGGCTGGGCCGTTCTTCCTTCCCTTTTTTTTATTACTTTGAACGTTGAAAATTATTATAAAGGTTCGAAGTCACTTATCATGATCTAAAAGAACCTTTTAGATTTTAAAACTAAATGTCTGGTAAAATGAGTAAACTTAGTGTCATGCCCTTTTTAAAAGGAAGGTTTGGATTTTTCATTGGTTTGTTGTTCTTAATTAGTTGTTCTCCTGATAAGAAGAAGGATGCAGAAGAATCAAAACCTGAATCAGAACCCGGAATAGTTTTAGTTAAAACACCTAAAGCCGAAGTTTATACCACAGCCCATAAAACCGATCTAAAACTTTCAAAGTCTTCAGGTTTAAATTTTGGGGACTTTAAACAGCCTTTGGAAACTGAAATTGACGTACTCGTTGATCCTACCAAACAATTTCAAACGTTTATGGGAATTGGTGCGGCTTTAACCGATGCTGCCGCTGAAACTTTTTACAAGCTCTCCGAAGAAAATCAGGAAAGATTTTTAGAAGCTTACTACAGTAAGGAAAACGGGATAGGGTATTCTTTGGGAAGAACCATAATCCATAGCTGTGATTTCTCTAGTGGTAGCTATACCTATATAGAAGAAGGAGATGCGGAATTAAAAACTTTCAATATTGATCACGATCGCCAATACCGACTGCCGTTTACCAAAAAAGCGATCGCAGCAGCAGGTGGTGAATTACTCATGTATGCCAGTCCCTGGAGTCCGCCTGCGTTTATGAAAACGAATAACAATATGTTGCAGGGCGGCAAGCTTAAACCCGAATTTTATCAGTCCTGGGCCAACTATTATGTGAAATTTATTGAGGCCTATGAAGCAGAGGGAATCCCATTATGGGGACTTACCATTCAAAATGAACCCATGGCTGTTCAACGATGGGAATCTTGTATTTATACTGCCGAGGAAGAACGCGATTTT
>NZ_JBATKE010000065.1:0-16439 GCF_049669105.1 Eudoraea sp. | reverse complement strand
GCCGTGGTCATAAACAAAACAGACATGGTTCCCTTTTTGTTAAGTGCCTCTACATTGCCAGAGGGGACCATGGCGAACAATCCCTTTAATTCTATTTTCAGTTCGTTTTGGCTGACTCCCTATTTGCGGAATCCCATAGAAGACCCTTACTATTATTTTAACGAGTTTAATCGTGTGAAGCTTTATGAACTGGATTTAATGTTGTTGGTGCAGGGATGGGGCAGTTATGATTGGGAGACAATATTTAAAGATACACCAGCAAACAAATTTGAATTTGAGCAGGGCATCACCATTAAGGGAAGGGCACTGAACGCAAATTTGGATAAAGAAAAGAGTTTGTGGGTGAATGACGGTAGTCCCACCGGCTTTTATTC
This sequence comes from Eudoraea sp., assembly GCF_049669105.1. Taxonomy (NCBI): domain Bacteria; kingdom Pseudomonadati; phylum Bacteroidota; class Flavobacteriia; order Flavobacteriales; family Flavobacteriaceae; genus Eudoraea; species Eudoraea sp. The sequence continues at coordinate 16,065 of NZ_JBATKE010000065.1, read as the reverse complement.
GTTGGATTTGACCAAAAACAAGGAATTTACAAAAAGTGGATTGGTATTTTATAATAATGATTCGCTGAGATTGGCTTTGACCGATAGAAAAGGAAAACTAAGGGCGCCCGATTTAGAGCTTTCCTTCATACCTCATGTGGAAAGTGAAAATTTAGATTTTTTTGAAAGTAGTGATTACTCTTCAAGCTTGAAATCGAAGTTGACCGAAACTGTTGATGCTCCTCTAAAATTAATGGACAATACAGTACAGTTAGATGAAGTGACCGTTGTTGAAAGAAGGTTGCCACGGAGAAGCAGGTTTTCAGTCGACGCTTTATCCACTGTAAAATTGGTAACCAATGAAGAAATAAATAGGTATGGTAGTTTGGTTGGCTATCTGAGAAAATTAGGGTTTCTAGCGATTATAGAAACCGATGCCTTTGGGTTTACGAAATTGGCAGTCAAAGCCTCTGCCCGCAAGTTGGGAGGCTTTAGGAACATTCCACTATCCCTAAATGGATTTCCTACCGATGGTTCCGATTTGGTGGGTAAGCCTTTATCGGCATTCCAAGCCATTGCTTATGACGATATTAAGCAAGGTTATATAGCTTTTACCAGCAGTGGAGCGTATGTAGACCTCAATGCTCCAAAACGATATATCAAAAGATTAATTACAGATGGCTTCACTAAACCACAGAAGTACTACGAGCCCAAATATGCTTATTATGACTCGACTGTTTTTGAACACTACGGGGCCGTGAATTGGCAAGCTGTACTGTTGTCGGATTCTAAGAACGAAGTTATTTTTTCTTTCCCTAAACAAAAACAGCAAAAGGTCAAGGTGTTTATTGAGGGCATGGGTGCTGATGGTAAACTTCTTTCAACTGTGAAAACCGTTCAGTTGAAGTAATCTGTGTGCGGCGCAGAATTTAATTTGTAGCAATAAGTATTATGACAATTTTTAATTATTTCATTCTTTTACATCTTATTTTCGATTTCTCATTTTGTATTTCCATATCACCAGCCTCCGGACGAACCACCTCCACCAAAGCCTCCACCTCCGAAGCCTCCGCTAAAGCCACCACCTCCAAAACCTCCGCTTCCAAATCCACCTCCGGAAGAACCCGAATTATATCCGCCCCTGCCCATATTGCTCAGGATGATGATATCCCAAAGATCCAATCCTTTTTTTCGGCCTCTACCTTTGCCTCCGCCACCTCTTTTGTTACGGCTGCTAAGAATAATGATGATTACTATAAAAATAATAATGGGCAGAAAGGCTCCAAAAGGAAAGTTTCCATCCCCTTCAGGAGGGCGTTCTTCTTTAAATTCACCGGTTAATACACTAAAGATGGCATCAGATCCTTTATCTAATCCGGCATAGTAATCCCCTTCTTTAAATTCAGGAATAATTATGTTTTCAATGATTCTTTTTGACAAAGCATCCGTAAGTGTTGCTTCTACGCCATAACCCGTGTTAATAGCTACCCTTCGGTCTTCCCTCGCCAGAAGGATCAGAATACCGTTGTCCTCAACTGCCTGCCCTATTCCCCATGCTTCTCCCCATTGTGCACCCAGGTAGTTGATGTTTTCACCTTCCGTTGATTTTATTATGGCAACAACTATTTGTGTGGAAGTGCTGTCGGAATAACTAATTAATTTTTGTTCCAAAGCATTTTTATCCGAATTGGATAACAATCCATAATAATCGTATACACTGGTCTGGAGTTTTGGTTTTTCAGGAATTGTAAATTGTGCAAAAACAGTGCTCCCGGATAAAAAGAATAAAATAAGACTAAGCCTTAGATACTTCATTGCTCAATTCATTTGAATCATTAGGTTTCCAAGGAAAGTGAGCCTTCAATTCTTCTCCCGCCATGAGGATTCCATTAATAATACCTTCTTTAAATTTTCCTTCTTTGAAACTCTTCTGAATAACGTCTTTAGTGGAATTCCAAAAGTTTTCAGGAACCACTTTGTCAATCCCTTTATCTCCGCAGATTACAAATTTCTTGTCGCCAACAGCGACATAAATTAACACGCCATTACTTTCCTTGGTATTATCCATTTTCAGCAAATGAAATACTTCCTGGGCTCGAATATAATGATCAAGAGAGGTCGAAATTTCTAAATGGACCCTGATTTCACCGGAAGTATTTTTTTCCGACTCAAGAATTGCATCTACAATCTCCTGTTCTTCATCAGTGGTTAAGAAATCTTCTACTTTGGACATAAGCGCTGAATTACTTGAATTCAAAATCCACATCGGGGGCATTTTCAGAACCAGGATTCGCCTGGTACCTGGCCATTTCATCAAATCCAAACCAACCGGCTAAAATTTTATTGGGAAATTTTGAAGTATAGATGTCATAGATATTAACTTGTTCATTAAATCTATCCCTTGCCACATTAATTCGGTTTTCTGTCCCTTCGAGTTGAGACTGCAATTCAAGGAAATTTTGATTTGCCTTTAAATCCGGATATCTCTCTACAGTAACTAATAAACGTGATAAAGCTGAAGACAATCCCGTTTGTGCTTCCTGAAAAGCAGCCATTTTCTCCGGCGTGAGATTATCCACGTCTATAGTGGTTGAAGTGGCCTTCGCACGAGCCTCAATGACATCGGTCAGAGTTCCTCTTTCGAAATCTGCGGCACCCTGTACCGTTTTCACCAAATTCCCAATCAGATCATTTCTTCTTTGATAAGAACTTTCAACATTAGACCATGCCGTTTTGGCATTAGCTTCATATTCTACTGAGGTATTGTTAAATCCAACGGCCCATTGATAAACAACAAATGCTAAGACCACAAGGATAATTACGGGAATTAACCATTTTTTCATAATTGTGTAATTAAGTTATAGTATTGGTTTAAAGTTGACTTTTTATTTTGATCAGCTCTGACCTAATTCGCTCGAGCTTTTGTATAATTTCAAAATTTGATAATGTCTTTTGTCTTTCTTCGCGTAAATGAGTTTTAGCACCTTCAAGCGTAAATCCACGTTCCTTAACTAAATGGTATATTAGTTGGAGATTTTGAATATCTTTTGGAGTGAACTTCCGGTTGCCTTTTGCATTTTTTTTGGGTTGTATGACATCAAATTCCTTCTCCCAGAATCGAATAAGGGAAGTATTTACATCAAATGCCCTGGCAACTTCGCCAATTCCATAATAACGTTTTTCTGGCAATTCTATATACATTAATCCAGTGATTGATTTTCCTGAGTTGCGTATTTAAGCATGTTTTCAAATTCTTCGGCAGATAAACTTCCGTAATAAAAATTTATTGGATTTATACGCTCTCCTTCTTTCCATACCTCATAGTGCACGTGAGGTGCTTCAGATCTGCCCGTGCTTCCCACAAAACCTATAAGGTCTCCCCGCTTCACTTTTTGGTTCCGCTTTACATTGTATTTACTTAGATGGCCGTATAGGGTCATATACCCATATCCATGATCTATCCGGATATGCTTGCCGTAACCGGAGGCATTATTATCTGCGCGTTTCACCACGCCATCTCCGGAAGCATAGATGGGTGTGCCCTTGGGAGCCGTAAAATCCATACCCCGATGCATTTTTCTTGCCTTGGTAAAAGGGTCTGAACGCCATCCAAATCCGGAAGCCATACGTGTAAGTTCTTCGTTATTCACGGGTTGTATGGCCGGGATGGCCGCTAAAAGTTTTTCTTTTTCCTCTGCCAGCTTGGTTATTTCATCCAGAGATTTAGATTGAATTACCATCTGTTTTTGTATGATATCCAGCCGTTTGGTAGTGGAAATTATCATCTCAGAATTATTAAATCCTTCCAAAGATTTATATCTGTTTACCCCTCCAAAACCCGCCTTGCGCTGTTCTTCCGGAATAGGATTGGCCTCAAAATAAAGCCGGTAAATATTATTATCCCTGTCTTCAATATTCCCGAGAACATACTCTATTTGCTCCATCTTTTTATTTAGAAGCTCAAATTGCAATTCATAATTCTTGGCTTCTCTTTGTAATGAAAGTTCTCTGGGAGTATTTAATAGATTTGTATTTAGCAAAAGAATTAAACCAAGCAAACCTGAGATTACAGAACCCACCGAAAAGAGGAAAATATTCCTGTAACGCCGAGATTTCTTTGGCTCTATCTTTCGATATGAAAGGGTATCCGGATCGTAATAATATTTTACCTTAGACATGAATGGATTTTATCCTATTTTTGTTCTTTCGTCTTATCAAAACAAACAAATATAAAAATTGTTTTGTACAAACCATTAAATTTAATAAAACCTTGTCAAATTAGATGACTTCCAAGGAAATAAGAGCAAATTTTTTAAATTTTTTTAAGGAAAAAAACCACAAAATTGTCCCTTCTGCACCTATGGTCATCAAGGATGACCCTACCTTGATGTTTACCAATGCAGGAATGAATCAATTCAAGGAGTTTTTTTTAGGCAATTCACCAATAAAAAACCCAAGAATTGCAGATACACAAAAGTGCCTTCGCGTGAGTGGTAAACACAATGATCTTGAAGAAGTGGGTAAAGACACCTACCATCACACCATGTTTGAAATGCTTGGCAATTGGAGCTTTGGAGATTATTTCAAAGAAGAAGCCATAAACTGGGCATGGGAATTCCTTACCAAGGTTTGTAAAATTGACAAGAATAGCCTTTATGTATCTGTATTTGAGGGTAGTGCTGATTCTGACAAACTGGAAATGGACACGGAAGCGTACAATTTGTGGAAACGCATTGTGCCGGAAGACAGAATTATTAAGGGAGACAAAAAGGATAATTTTTGGGAAATGGGGGAGCAGGGGCCATGCGGTCCTTCTTCGGAAATACATGTAGATATACGTTCTAAAGAAGAAAAGGAAAAGATAGACGGGGCTACACTGGTAAACAAGGATCATCCGCAGGTAGTGGAGATTTGGAACCTGGTTTTTATTCAATACAATCGAAAGGCAAATGGCACACTGGAACCACTTCCTAAAAAACATGTAGACACGGGAATGGGTTTTGAACGTCTTTGTATGGTTTTGCAGAACGTACAATCTAATTATGATACCGATATTTTTGCACCCCTAATCAGGGAAATTGAAACGATTACAAATACTACCTACGGGAAGAACGAAGAAACAGATATTGCCATTCGTGTTATTGCCGATCATGTTAGGGCAGTAGCCTTCTCCATAGCGGACGGACAATTACCAAGTAATACCGGGGCCGGTTATGTGATTCGTAGAATTTTGAGGCGAGCTGTTCGCTATGGATTTACCTTTTTGAACACAAAAGAACCTTTTATGTTCCGTTTGATAGGGTCTTTAGGATCTATCCTAGGAGATACATATACGGAGTTAATAGACTCCCGAAATGGTATCGAAAATGTAATGCGCGAAGAAGAGACTTCTTTTCTTAAGACCCTAGAACAAGGTCTGTTTTTATTAGATAATGTTCTGGAGAGTGCTAAGGGGAAGGTAATTGATGGCAGAAAAGCTTTTGAACTTTATGACACTTTTGGATTTCCTATAGACCTGACGGAATTGATTCTTAGTGAAAAAGGATTTGAATTAGATAAGGCAGGTTTTGAGATGGCTATGAAGGAACAAAAAAACCGTTCAAAAGCAGCCTCAGAAATATCTAAAGAAGACTGGACGATTCTCCTGGATGATTCAGAACAAGAGTTTGTTGGTTATGATATGATTGAAGCCCAGGTGAAATTAGTCAAGTATAGAAAAGTAATATCTAAAAAAGAAGGTGCTCTTTATCAAATGGTATTTAACCAAACCCCATTTTATCCAGAAGGAGGGGGGCAAGCCGGGGATAAAGGTTATTTGGAAGTTCCTAATGGCGATGTAGTTTATATCCTTGATACAAAAAAGGAGAATAATGAAATTCTACATTTTTCAAAAAATCTACCAAGACATCCTGCCGAAACTATGAGGGCGGTTGTGGATAGTCTTTATCGGGAAAGAATATCCAAGAATCATTCTGCCACTCATTTGCTTCACCAGGGTTTAAGACAAATATTAGGAAACCATGTTGAGCAAAAAGGATCTGCTGTACTTGCCAATTATTTGCGATTTGATTTCTCTCATTTCACTAAAATGACAGAGGAAGAACTTGCTGAGGTTGAGGATTTTGTAAATGCGAGGATTTCTGCTCAGATTCCCTTGAAAGAAAAACGTAATGTCCCGGTAAAAGAAGCCCTGGAGGAAGGTGCTATGGCCCTTTTTGGCGAAAAGTATGGTGATACGGTACGGAGTGTGCGCTTTGGTAATTCCATTGAACTTTGCGGAGGGACCCATGTAAAAAACACCAGCTCCATATGGCATTTTAAAATAGTTTCCGAAGGGGCTATTGCAGCCGGAATAAGAAGAATAGAAGCTATTACTGGTGATGCAGTAAGAAAGTCATATGAAAAGAATGATAAAGTCTTGCAAGAAATACAGGATCAATTAAAAGGGACCAAAGATCCTTTAAAGGCTCTGATATCTTTGCAAGATGAAAATACAAAACTCAAGAAGGAAGTGCAGGAACTTCTAAAACTAAAAGCTAAAAATCTTCAAACGACCTTAGTCCAAAAAATTGAGGAAATAAATGGGGTACAATTCCTGGCACATAAAATAGATTTAAATGCTTCAGGCATGAAGGACCTTTCTTTTGAAATGGGGAAAGACCGGAAAAACCTTTTCCTTTTACTCGCAATGGAGCAGGCCGGCAAAGTGACCATATCATGTTATATATCTAAAGAACTGGTTCAATCAAGAAACCTTAATGCAGGACAGATTGTACGAGAATTAGGGAAATATATAGATGGAGGAGGAGGGGGTCAGCCATTCTTTGCCACAGCCGGAGGTAAAAATGCAGAAGGGATTCCCATGGCATTGGAAAAAGCAAAGGAGTACCTAAAATAAAACAGATGAGACTTTTTAAATCCAATCTACTAAACTGGAAATATATTTTGGGTGAGATCTTATTGATATTCTTTGGTATTAGCCTGGCTATTTGGTTTAATAACTGGAATGAGGATAGTAAGATAAATACAAATAAGAAAATTGCCCTAGATAAAATAGAGGATGAAATTCAAAATAATTTAGGGGAATTGCGAGCCGCGAGGGAGGTAAATACTAAAATTCCAAAAGCGATAGCAAACTACAAAGAATTTGTTTTGAAAGGTGATGGGTATGCGGTTTCTGAGATATCCAAAATGCAAGATTTCCAAAAAGAATATTCGGGCTTTTTCCAAATAAAGGATTCTGTAAGGATTAATGACACGGTATACAGATATCTTGGAGATACTAAGATTAATATTGAGCTTACAGAATTATCAGAAATAGCATGGGAAACTTCCAGGCATATGGGAATAGCCAATGAGTTTGGTTATGAATGCCTTTATGAACTGGAAAATATGTACAATATTCAGCGTTTGGTCCAAAATGAAATAAATAAGGCTGCTGAGGCGCTTCAAAATCAGGAAATTGATCGACTTATTCGAATTCTTGGATTTATAAGTCAGTTAGATGAGCAGCTGGAATCGGATTATAATTCAATGTTAGGACATATCACCGATTGTTTATAACGCCAGCACAAAACAGGATGAAACTTCAAACAATAGTACCTTTGAAATCAGAGGATAAGCAGATAGATTATCAAAGCTCTTTGTTGCTTCTAGGATCTTGTTTTGTCGAAAATATTGGAGAGAAAATCAAATATTATCAATTTCAAACCCTTCAAAACCCTTTTGGCATATTGTTCCACCCGAGAGCAATAGAAAACTTGATAATTCGTGCAATAGAGGAAAAGGCTTATGTCGACGCTGATGTTTTTTATTACAATGAACGCTGGCACTGTTTTGATGCACATTCAGACCTGAGTGATCCATCTAAAGAGAACCTGCTTAGCAATTTAAATAGTGCCCTCCTTTATACGAGAAATCAGCTCAGTAAGGCCACTCATACATTAATTACATTGGGTACTGCCTGGGTTTACAAAGATGTTAAAACTGAGAAAAGGGTTGCCAACTGCCATAAACTGCCACAAAAACAATTTACAAAAGAGTTTCTTGCAGAAAGTGAAATTGAAGAAAGTCTTGACAGCATAATTTCAAATATCAGAAAGGTAAATGTGAATGCTACGGTGATTTTTACAATTTCCCCGGTTAGGCACTTAAAGGATGGATTTGTAGAAAATCAACGAAGTAAAGCAAGTTTGATTACAGGTTTGGGCAAGATTGTGGGATCAGCCTCATCAAATAAAAACCTGCATTATTTTCCTGCCTATGAAATTATGCTGGACGAGCTAAGGGACTATAGATTTTATGCTGAGGATATGGTGCACCCCAATAATCTGGCAATTGACTATATCTGGGAAAAATTCAAAAGTGTCTGGATTTCTGAGAAGGCAGACCAAATAATGAAAGTAGTTCAGGAAATACAGAAAGGATTAGCCCACAGACCTTTTAATGAGAAGGCAGAGCAGCATCAATTATTTTTGAAGTCGCTAAATGAGAAAATTTTGGTTGTAAAAAAGGAGTACCCATTTATGAATTTCGATATATGAAGCGAGTTTTAGTAGGAATAGTTATTGCAATGGCCATGATTTTGATTTTTCAATCCTGGAACAAGGGTAAGGAGGAAAAATCTATTTTAAAGGAGAATAGTTTGCTTATTCAACAGCAGATTAAAAATGTTTCCAAGATAATAGTCACCGAGGGTCATTTTTCCGAGGTATACAGTTATAAAGATTCTCAACTGTTGTTTGGTCCTTATTTTACTGCAGATAAAAGAGCTTTAGTAGTAGTGAATGCTGAAGTTACTGTTGCTTATGATCTAAGTGAGATTAATTTTGAAGTAGACGAAACTACCAAAACCCTTAGGGTAACAAATATTCCAGAACCGGAGATTAAAATTAATCCGGATTTTGAGTATTATGATGTGACCGCAGATTATTTTAATCCGTTTGACGCTGAAGATTATAATAAGATCAAGAATAATGTAAAAGCTTCCCTTCAAAAAAAAGTAGAAGCTTCTTCTTTGCAAAAGAATGCAGAAAACAGATTAATAAGTGAACTCTCTAAGTTTTATATTCTCACCAATTCATTGGGATGGACGCTTTCCTATAATAATAAAATTGTTAAAGAAGATATTTTCGAAATTTTCTCTCCGAACTGATTTTATTCGCACCAAAAATTTATTGCTTAATCAAATTGTTCAACCGCCCATTTGATATACTGTTCCCAGTCGTATTCAGTAACATCGTGTTTACCGGTTCGAATATGATAGGCCACCGTATTTTGGATTGGAGAATTCACACCGGGCATTTTATTTGATGAGATGCCTGCTTCTCCAAATAATGAATAAACAGCAGTGGCGTAGTACGCAGAAAGAAATTCTCCTTTAGGGTCTGCCCATTGATCTTCCTTTGCACTGGCAACATATAAAGGCCTTGGAGCAATTAAAGCCAGTAATTCATGTTGATCTACGGGTAGTTCTTCTTCCGCATTGTTGTATTTTTTAAAATTCCCGGAGAACCAATAAGGAAAATTTTCATTTATTTGAGCTACCGTCTCCCCGAATTTGCGTTTAGATAAGGCAGCTCCGCCGCAACCTGAATCGTTGGAAATAACTCCTGCAAATCTTTCATCCATTGCACCGGCCCATAATGCAGCTTTACCCAATCTGGAATGTCCAAAAACGATAACCCTTGATTTATCAACTTCCTTGTCATTTGCCAGGTAGTCCATGGCTCTGCTCAAAGCCCAGGCCCAGGCTCCAATGCCTCCCCATTCTTCTTTGGCCGGCCTTTTCTGGCCTTCAGTATAGAACAATGAATGAAGCCCATCTGTAAAATCATTTTTGTCGGGATCTATTTCTCCATAGTAAATGGTTGCCAGACCAAAACCGGCTTCAATCATTCTGGATATCGCCCATCTACCGGATCGTAATCCCCTACTTTCTTCAGTTAAGGTATGGTTAGTAATGCCTATTGATTCATTATTCAGAGACCAGGCTTTTGAGATGATTATAGCCGGATCGTTAATAACTGTATGATTTCCATGAAAATTATAACCCAAAAACACAGGAGCCCGGGAAACTTCCTTTGGCAGGTATAAAAGTATCATGAAGCTTAATGTTTTGCTATTTTTTGTAATGGTTGCCTTTATTTGTCTTCGTTTGGCAAGTCCGCCGAGCGCGGAGTTGCTTTCTTCTACAACTTCAAAAGCAATACCATCAAAAGTTCCGGGAACTTTTCCAAAAACCTGAGATTCAAAGAAATTAATCAGTTCTGGTCTTCTTAATTCGTTCCAGGAGGAACTTGTCAGAATTTGTTTTTTAGAAAAAGTAGTCAACGGATCGGGCAGGTCAAACTCCGGGACTTTAGATTCTTCATAATTAGCAACAAATTGAGCATTCATAGTTTGAAGAGCAAGGATTACAAAAGCTGATAAGATATAATATCTCATAATTAATTATTAATTAACCAATTGGCCATCAACCAATGATAATCCGTCATCTATTAAATGTCCCACTTTTGGATTATTAAGTTTAACGGTCTCCAAATGAGAATGGATTTGTTGTGCAAATCCAAGGTCATTATTGTTTTTGGCCAATTCGTAGAGTTCAATAGATAAAAGCCAGTCATTCGGATACTTCTCACATATTTCTTTAAACACTTTGTTTCTTGATATAGTTGTGTTACTACCTTCACGATAGTCTCGTATCTGTTTATAATACTGCTCCAGTTTTTTACGAGCTCCAGATTTTATTGGTTTTATTGTTTCTGAGGAAATTTCGTGGGTAACTAAATCGAAACTACTGAGGTCTGCAGGGCCGTTGAAAGCTGATACTATATGTTCTCCCACAGCCATATGATACAAACCGGATTCTGATTTAAAAAGCACTTCTTTGCCATGGGTTACCGTACAATTGCGGAACGTTATCAGAATAATTTTACCCATTAGATTGCGTTTCCCTGTTATAATTTCGCCATCTACCTTAATATCTCCTTCAAATTCAAGTGAAATAGTTTCACCTTCATAGATCTTATACGCTTTCAGATCTCGTGGGCTCATATCTTCTATGGCCAGATTAATGCCTTTGAGCTTCCCGACAGGTGAACCAAAACCTTTGGGATGATCAAGCCTGCTATGTCCAACCAGTTCCTTTTCCCTGTACGACAAAGCGGTCTCGCCATGTGTCTGAAGATATACTGGTTTATCGTCATTTGAGATTACCATACTGAATATTCCGGATATCTGTATCCCGGTACTCAGCTCTACTGTTCCCAATTCTTTAGCATTGATTAATTTGGTTACCCCGGAAAGCCCCCCTTTTCTTAAAGACATAGAATTGGCAAATTCTTCAAGAACCTGACTCAGATACGCAAAATCGGGAGTTACAAATAGTTGAGGTTGGGGTTGGGTAATATCAAAAGAAGTGTGTGCTGCTTCTATGCTGTATGGAATTTTTTTTACTTTCTCTGTCATGCACCAGGCACTCTCGCCAATGGAGGATAATAGTCCCGCACCATAAATTTTTGGTTCTTCCACAGTTCCAATTAGCCCGTATTCTACAGTCCACCAATGTAAATTTCTAATAAGGGCCATTTCACTGGGCTCGCCCATATTTTGCTGTAATTCTTCGATGTGTTTCTCCGCTTTCTGAATATCAACCAGGGGAGTCCCTGCAGCTTCTTTTATTATGGAGAGATATCTGACAGCCTCATAAAGTTCATAATCCTTTGCGCTGGAAATAGCCTTCGATCCTATTTCACCAAACCTTCTTAAATATTCTGCATATTCAGGATTTGCTATGATTGGTGCATGTCCGGCTCCTTCATGGATAATATCGGGTGCCGGGGTGTATTCAATATGCTCAAGTTGTCTTATGTCTGAGGCAATAACAAGCACATTATAGGCCTGAAATTCCATAAAGGCTGCCGGAGGAATAAACCCATCTACGGCAACTGCAGCCCATCCAATTTCTTTTAAAATGCGATTCATCCCGTACATATTAGGAATGTGATCTACAGAAATTCCGGTTTTATGAAGTCCGTCTACATATGATTTATGGGCTACAGTACTCAGATAGTCCACATTTTTTCGCATAACATAACGCCAGACAGCCTGGTCTATGGCTGAATAATCCTCATAGTCCTGAGGTTTAATATATTGTTTAAGATGAGTGGGAAGTTTATCTAAAATAGGGTTACTTTCAAAAGACATAACGGTTCATTAATGCCTTATAAAGATACAAAAAACCGCCCAAAGCGGGCGGTTATAAATTTAATTTGCTGCAATAACCTCCGGCGGATACTGTTGCAATATTTGCGATACAAATAGGCGAATACGTTTCTCTTTTTTCTCTATATTTTTCGTATTATTCAGGGTGCCAACACCTCTACCCTGCCAAACTAATTCTTTTTTTGCGGTATCTATTAAATCAATATATAAAGAACCTTCCGTTCTTGTACTTACATTATTGCCATAATAACCGGGTCCCCAAAAATAGGGATTGTAGTAGCCGTAATAACCTGGCCAGCCCCAGCCCCAGCCCCAGCCATAACCATAACCCCAGCCGTTATACACATCTACCTCTACTCTTTCATTTGTAAAAATACTTATAAGAAGATCAGGCTCATCAGACTTAATAAAGCCAAGAGAATCCATTTCCGTTTCAATTGCCCTTAAGATTCGTTTCTTGTCCAGATCGGAAATCTGAGCCCTGTCTATTCCCGTTTTGTAAAACGCATAACTTTTATATGCCGTAAAATCGGTTTGCCTATCGTAATCTGATAAAACATTAACCGAAGCACAGGAACTTAAGAAGAGAATGAATAGTATTGGAACAGCAATTATTTTTAACTTTTTCATAATAATACTATTTGGGTTTGTCAACCATTAAGAATAAGAATAACAGCACAATTATCATGCCAAATACACAGGCAAATTACTGTGTATTTGTCTTTGCATTATATCCATAAGGACAATGCCTGCAGCTACTCTCGCAACAATACCCGCGCTTAAGATGATATTCTTTTGTGAAAACGCGATAGCCCTCTTCAGATAAGTAAAAATCACCTTCTTCCGGCGGTAATATCTTTTTCATAGATGCAAAATTACGAGATTATTGTTAATAAAATAGTTCACGAAAATTCAAAGCCCGATAAAATAACACAGATCCTATTGATGTCATCTTAACGAAAATGTTGGTAAGCTCTCCTAATTTATGGGTTAAAATAAAATTTAACAATTATATTTGTTAAAAGCTGCTTATACAATTGCTTATGATTGTGATAATTAGACGTTTTTTTTACAAGGATTATGTGGGCTTGTCTTTATGGCCGTTTATTATTCTCAAGAATGTTCAGTTAAAACAAGATGCTGTTTTAATTAATCACGAAAGGATTCATTTACAACAACAACAGGAACTTCTTATACTTCCTTTTTATTTTTTATATATCTCAGAATGGTTGCTTAGATCATTGCTTTATTTTGACAGCTATAAGGCATATCAAAATATTAGTTTTGAACGCGAGGCCTATCAAAATGAAATAAATATGGAATACCTTGAAACGAGAAAACGTTTTAGCTTTATTAAATATTTTTGGAGCCATTAAGCCAGGGAGTTGTGTTGGTCACCAATCAAAAAATATACCTTCCCCTCTTAGAAAAAAAGAAAGTAGAACTTCATATAAAGCGAGAGGATTTGATACATCCTCAAATTTCGGGTAATAAATATCGTAAACTTAAATACAATCTACTAAAGGCTAAGGAATTGAAGTATGATGCCATCCTAACTTTCGGTGGTGCTTATTCCAATCATATTGTTGCAACTGCCTATGCAGGCAAGGTGAACGGGATGAAAACCGTAGGGGTAATTAGAGGGGAGGAATTAAGGGATTCATGGACAAGTAATCCAACTTTATCTGCTGCAAATAAGCAAGGCATGAAGTTTAAATTTGTCTCCAGGGCAGACTACAGGAAAAAGGAGACCGAGGCATTTTATGATGATTTAAAGGCGGAATTTGGGAATTTCTATATGGTTCCTGAAGGCGGTACAAACAAATTAGCGGTTAAAGGATGTGAAGAGATTCTTACGCCAACAGACAGCGAATTTGATGTAATCTGCTGCGCTGTTGGAACCGGAGGTACTTTGGCCGGAATTATTAATTCGGCTACGCCCAACCAGCGCGTAATAGGTTTTCCTGCTCTTAAAGGCGACTTTTTAAAGAAAGATATTTGTAAATTTGTCGAAAATGGGAACTGGGATTTATGTACAGATTACCATTTTGGAGGCTATGCCAGGGTTGATGAATCATTAATATCGTTTATAAATGAAATGAATCAAAACCTTGGAATACCCCTGGATCCGGTTTATACGGGAAAAATGATTTACGGTATATTAGACATGATTACTAACGATTATTTTAAACCCAAGACTAAAATATTGGCTATTCATACCGGTGGATTGCAAGGAATAGCAGGAATGAATTTATATTTGAAAAGCAAAAATTTACCCATAATCGATATATGAAACACGCTACGCTGGCAGTTGTTTTGGTTTTTTTACTTCTAAGTTGTGGAACTAAAAAAAGAACTACCTATTCCAAAAAATCATCATCCGAGGTTGTAAAGTCTAACAAAACCAATGAAGATTATACAAAGTTTCCTTTTCCCGAGGATGCCAAAAAGTTTACGTACTTTTCCACGTCATCGATAGAAGAATATTTAGTTACCTATTCAGAAATAGCGCAATTTGAAATGAAGGCCTATGGCATACCGGCAAGTATTACTTTGGCTCAGGGTATTTTGGAAAGCGGCTATGGTATGGGAAGACTTACCTTAAAGACTAATAATCATTTTGGGATTAAATGTCATAACAGTTGGGATGGGGAGTTTGAGTATCACGATGATGATGAAAAAGGCGAGTGTTTTAGAAAATACAATCATCCAATGTACTCATTTCGTGATCATAGTATTTTTCTTTCATCTAGGGCTCGCTATGCGTCCCTTTTTGAATTAAGGCGAGATGATTATAAAGGATGGGCAAAAGGGCTTAAGAAAGCGGGTTATGCCACTGATAAAAGTTATCCTCAAAAATTGATTTCCTTTATTGAAAGGTATCAGCTCTACAAATACGACAAGGAAGTTTTGGCTCAGGGATATCAGGTTCAGGCAGAACCTAAAAAATATGATTACAAAAAGCATGTTGTCCAAAAAGGAGACACTTTATATTCTATATCCAGAGCCTATTTTATTTCTGTCGATGAGTTGATGAAACTCAACGGCATGAACTCCAGTAACTT
This sequence comes from Eudoraea sp., assembly GCF_049669105.1. Lineage (NCBI taxonomy): Bacteria > Pseudomonadati > Bacteroidota > Flavobacteriia > Flavobacteriales > Flavobacteriaceae > Eudoraea > Eudoraea sp. The sequence continues at coordinate 796 of NZ_JBATKE010000065.1, read as the reverse complement.
GTCTGTTGGACAGGAACTGAAGATTAAATCTGAAAGAGTAAAATAAATTAGTATGATTTATCAGAGAAGCAGTGCCTTATTTGCTGAGGCTAAGAAATATATTCCGGGAGGTGTAAATTCACCGGTCCGTGCTTTTAATGCAGTTGGAGGTGATCCTGTTTTTATAGAAAGGGCCAAAGGAGCTTATTTATACGATGTGGATGGAAATAAGTTAATTGACTATATTTCTTCCTGGGGGCCATTGATTTTGGGGCATGCTTATGAACCCGTAATTAATGCAGTGATTAATAAAGCTAAGCTTGGTACTTCTTTTGGAATGCCTACAGAAATAGAGACAGAACTAGCTCAATTGGCAGTTTCTATGGTTCCCAATATTGATAAGATTAGATTTGTAAATAGCGGAACAGAAGCTTGTATGAGTGCCATTCGTCTGGCCCGCGGATTTACAGGAAAAGATAAGATTATAAAATTTGCCGGATGTTATCACGGGCATTCGGATTCTTTTTTAATTCAGGCCGGAAGCGGTGCCGTAACATTTGGTAGTCCTAATAGTCCCGGAGTAACCAAAGGTACTGCTAAGGATACCTTATTGGCAGAATATAATAACCTGGAAAGTGTGATTACGTTGATTGCGGCTAACAAGGGTGAAATTGCCGCAGTTATCATAGAGCCCATAGCTGGTAATATGGGTTGTATTGTTCCGTCAGATTCTTTTATGGAGGGGCTTAGAAAGATCTGCACTGAGGAAAATATGCTGTTGGTTTTTGATGAAGTAATGACAGGATTTCGCCTGGGT
>NZ_JBATKE010000064.1:0-4602 GCF_049669105.1 Eudoraea sp. | reverse complement strand
AAATGGCTCGCCTTGCAAACGCTAATTTCTCGCAATAAATCGCGAGATCCGCACTAAAAGCTCGCCATCCAGAACCCGCCAAATCATAGCCAACACGTTATATCTTATTTGAAATGAAAGAGCATATTATTAAAATACCATTTTTTATTTTCAGTATTCTCATTTTATCTGGTTGTCAAGAACAATATCATGAGACCGAATGGGAAAAATTACCTGCTCCCATATCTGCCCGAATAGGATGCTTTGCAGAAGCTCCTAACGGAACGTATTATGTAGGTGCTTCTGAATTGTACAAATCAGAAGATCTAGGTAGTACATGGGAGCTTGTAAATTTTAAAGGAATGCCAATGGAAATACTTGTAACTGAATCTGGCACGTTACTAGTTGGTACTTATCGCGGTGGAATCTTTCGGTCAATTGATCAAGGTGAATCTTGGACTCATGTAGGTTTCGAGGATAATGTATACGTTTTTAAAATTATCCAAATTGGTGATGGGAGAATTTTTACTTCGACAACATTCCTAAGTGAGGGGGCTTCCAAAGAATCTCAAGCTGGAGTATTTGTATCTCAAGATGATGGCCTTACATGGCAACAAACCTCTATTACACATGAAAATATAAAAGGAGTATTCAATCCTAAACCAGGAATCATATTTGCATCTGGAACAGGAGAGGATAGCTTTTATCGCTCAATAGATAATGGACAATCATGGTCTACAAATGTGAGTGGATTACCAGATACAATTTCTGTATCAGGAATTGTCGCATTAAATGGAAACTTATTTGCTTCAGTTGGAGATCCTCAAGATGCTGCCAGAATAACAGGAGGTGGTATCTTCAAATCTGAGGATGACGGGCTAACCTGGATTAAATCTGATAATGGTCTTTCTGAGAATACAAAGGTTAGCGACATAACTATAATTGACAACACCTTATTTGTTAGCACAGGTTATCAAGTAAATATTGGGGACAGGGGTGTTTTTAAATCTGAGGATCTTGGCCAAACATGGCTACCAACAGGCTTAAACGATTTACAGTTGCGATTAATTAGGCCAACATCTAGACAACAAGTAATCGCTGGTAGTAATGTTTCTTCCATTTTCATTTCAAACAATAAAGGTGAAAGTTGGCTACAAACAGGTAAAGAGATAGAGAATTGGTTTGTATTTCAGGTTATGGAAAATAACAACTACTTATTTGCTAATGGAGAGTCAGGCATTTGGCGTGCAGACATTCCAGTTAAGGAATGGCAACAAATTAGAAATGAAACAGGTAGTTTGGTTCAATTGCCTAGTGGAAAAATACTCATGGCTGAAAATGGAAAGATATTGACTTCAGAAGATAATGGGGATCATTGGAGTCAAATAGCTGATTTAAAAAGTGAGATGATTTTTTTGTATGCCTTAGATTCAAAATTACTCGTTGCATGTGCGCAGGAAGATGGAATATATTATTCCACTAATGATGGACACGATTGGTTAAAATATTCCATGGGCATGTTTGAACAAAATACCTTCAGAACCGCCATTAAAACTCCTGGAGGAGCACTTCTTACTGGTACTGCTCGTGGGACGCTTCGTTCTGATGACCAAGGTAAAACTTGGAAAAATGTTGATGAAAATTTCTTTGCCTGGACCTTTACTAAATCGAATAATATAATTTATGCAGGTGGATATGCTGATGGTATTCGAAAATCAACTAACGATGGCTTAACCTGGACCGAATTCAATTCTGGGTTGAGGGAAGGTGATAACTATTTAACCGTAACATCATTGTGTGCTACGTCAGATAATTCAGTTATTTGCGGTACCCTTGGCGAAGGAATTTATTTACTAAAATCAAATGACAGTATTTGGAGTGAACACAAAATTGGATTAACTGACTTAGTTAATTTCGGGATAATTGAAGGAAATAACGGCATAATTTATAGTACATCACAAAAAGGAATATTTAAGAGGAATTAATAAAAAAACAAGATATAACAATGTATATAGCGCATTAAAACGCGCCATATACTAGACGTTAGCCACAAGTTGAATGAACAAACTAATTGAAAAACCATATCTGATTTTTTTACTTGCTATTCCTATTATAATGCTGATTGGAATCTTGAGTGGAGACGCAGTATTGGACATCAATGTTCACGACACTTTTTATGTAATAGGATGGAATCAATTAACATTGATTAGTTCTATACTTTTTGGAATAATCGGAATTGGATATTGGATAATGCAAAAAGGAAATAGAAAATTATCAAAATCATTGAATTGGATTCATATCGGACTGACTTTTGGTGGAATCTTAATTCTACTTATTTTGAATCAACTTTATCGAATAGAGATAATGAATTTAGAATATAATATTAATCTGACCTTAATTATTACTCTGATTGTTTTGCTAATGATCGTTGGACAGATAATATTTCCAATTAATATTATTTACGGATTGATTAAAAAGAAAAATTAAACCAGCGGCTAACACTGGCTATAATTCAGCTTGCTTTTCGTTGTTCTACGAAAATTCTTACTTTTAAACGGCTCGATTTCATAACTCGAAAAATCTAACCGATTTTTCAAGCCGAAATCATAGCCTAGACGTTGTACACAATTATGAAAAATCTTGTTTACTAATCGAAAAGGCTGATTTGCTCATTCACCTTTTCATTACTCCTAAATAAGAAATAGATTTGAATTAACTTACAAATATCAAAATGAAAGAAAGTTTACTCATATTGATAATCTTAACACTTTTATCCTTTTCACAGAAAAAAAATGAATGTGACGAAGAGACAAAGCCCTATTGGTTGTATGGGATAAATAGCCGAATTGAGGGAGAAAGCCCAACTTTGAGAAAGGTTTTTAAAGAAATTCAATTAGCCGAAACTAATATCACACCAAGTAACGGATTCATAACATTGAGACTTAATATCTCTAAAACGGGAAAATTCTGCGACATTGAAACATTCCAAATCGACGAAAATTATGAGAATACGGAATTCAACAACGGGGAGTTGGCTAAAGAACTTGAGGGAATTGCAGTTGGACTAACAGATTGGAAAAGAGAGAAAGATTATAAAACCTATAACCTAATCAGGGTAAAAATTAAAAACGGAAAAATTGAAGAAATTTTTTAAATATCTACTTATTGGTTTAGGCTCTTTAATTCTTTTGGTAGCAATCGGAATTACAATTTGGTGGAATACGAGAACCGATACCGAAAAATCAGACTTATTGGTAGGTGCTCACGCTTATGAGAAAGCTATTGAGCTAAATCAAGATAATAGTGATGCCTGGATGGAGCGTTCCGTTTCGTTTAATAAGGCTGGAGATTTCAAAAAAGGATTCGAGTATTTGGACAAAGCCGTAGAACTAGAACCAGAAAAGCATTTGGGCTATCGAGGTTGGATTAGATTAAGAAAAATGCGGGATTACGACAAAGCTTTGATTGACTTTGCAAGACTTGATAGCCTTACACCAAACGTTGTTGATGCGCCTTGGGGAGAGGACATTGACTTTTTGAGAGGAGAATGCTATTATGGAAAAAGGGACTACCAAAAAGCTATTGAATTATTTAATCGCAACATCAAGAACCAAAAAGAGGACTGGGCAGATATTCACAGTTTTGTTTATTTGGGACTCTGTGAATATGAACTTGGGAATTACGAAAAAGCAATTAGTGAATTTCAACGAGCATTAAAACAATCGAAAAACATACCTGAATCCTACTTTGGAATAGCCAAATCTTATCAAAAACTTGGGCAAATCGAAAAAGCAACAGAAAATATTCTGAAAACAGAAGAAAATATTGATTACAAACGAGACGATGTTTACAATGAGTTTTTGAATGAAATTTATCTTTCCGAAGTATTAGAATTCAAACAAACTCTAGGAAAATAACTGTGTACAACACAACCTATAAACAATACGGGCTTTGCGCTTAATCGAAAGGTTTGTGTATTTTTATGAAGACCGCAAAATCTTATGGATTTTGCTAGGGAAAAGGAAAAATAAATCAAAACAATAAGATTTCGCTATGTGCGTGGCGGAAAGCAAACGCTGGTTTGCTTCCGTACTGTTCATAGCTCAGCCGTTGTGCGTAATTTTGGAGCAATTTTTGATGCTTCAACTAATATGAAAAGAACAGTCTTTATTTCATTTATTTTTATTGTGTCTGGACTCTTAGCACATGGACAGGTTAAGCCAATTACGGAGTTTGATTTATATGGTTGTTGGATTATGGAGCGAAGTGAAGACGGAAAGCGGCCTCAAAAACAGATTTATAAACGTTGTAACAGTTCGGATACCAAACTTAGAGTAAAACATTCAAAAATTTCCCTTTTAGCATTTAATGAAAGTGAATTTCAAACAACAAGTGCATATATCTGTTTTACTACTGTAACGGAAAAGGGTACGTGGAGTTATAATGAAAATGAAGGAATCGTAAGTATGTTTTGGGGTCAAGAATGTCTAAGGGAATTCAAAGAAAAAGACCCCGAAGAATATGCAAAATGGAACTCCCCGAAAAAATTTAATTGGTTGAAGTTCAAAGTTATTGAATTATCTGAAAACCAATTGGAGGTAGAAAAACTACGCACAACAAAGC
>NZ_JBATKE010000063.1:0-2428 GCF_049669105.1 Eudoraea sp. | reverse complement strand
CCCAAATGTTGGTCGTAGATAATTAATTGGATTTGATAAATTAATTTATTTGATCTTATAGCATTAATTTGCAATACCAAATTTAATCCAATATTCAGGATTAGCCAATCTGACAAATATTTTACCTGCTCTGCAAATTACATAATAAGACTTCAACTCTATTGTAATGACTATGCTTTAATGATGCACAGGACACCTCATTCACATTCATTCATTAAGCAAGATTCACCAAAGTCTTTAAAAAAAATATCCAGTTATTCCTCGCATTATATGCCGTTGGCGGAACTAATAGTTTATTGCTGCTCCTCTTATCCTTAACCCTCCCATTCGCTACTGTTTATTCAGGCTAATTATATTTTCCTTCACTTCCGCCATTGAATATTCGGTTATTCTATTTTGTTTATGTTCTTCTGAAGTACATCTTACGCCGTCTGTACATCCGTTCGAGATCTGAGTCTCACCGTAACCTTTTCCATATATACGATCACTATCTATTCCGGCAGAAACTATATACTTAACAGCACTATCCGCCCTTCTCTGCGATAGCCACTGGTTATAATCTGCCTTACCCCTTGAATCTGCATGTCCTTTGACTTCTATGATAACATCAGGATATTTATTCATAAAGGCTACCAATTCATCCAAAATACCTTGATCGGAAACAGTTAAATAAGAAGAATCGAACCTGAAAAATACTTTACTGAGATTGGAAAGTTCATCCATTTTCTGCTGCTGCAGGTCCCTAGCTTCCTGTCTGGCTCTTTCTTCGGCCGCCAGTCTCGCTTCCTCCTTTTCCCTTGCCAATCTTTCTGCAAGTGCGGCATTTGCAGCCTCTGCTTCTAAAGCTCTGTTAATTGAATCTGAAACACGCTTGGCCTCTTCTTCCATGGCATTGATTAAAGCCAGTTTTTCGAGTCCTTTTTTGGTCAGATCCTTTTCTATATTAAATTGATAAACTACGCCTACAGCATGTTGTATATGGTTGGATGCTTCGTTTCCAAAGGACCATTTTCCAGAGGAACTAAAATCCAGTCCCCATCTATCTGAAAACCATGTTCTAAATCCAATAACCCCGTTGTAAGTGCCTCTGGATAGGTCGTTGGCATAGGTATAACCCACTCCAACACCCACATAAGGGTCAAACCAACCAGTCTGGCCAACTATTTTATTCAAATCATAACTAAACCTGGTATCAAAACCAAAATAGTCCTTATCCTCAGGATTAACAACACCATCTATGATATTGCCTTCCTTGTAGTTGTTATACGAAGCAATTGCTTCCAAACCTATCCCACTTCTAAAATAACGCCCTAAACTTATTCTGGAGGGAAAAGCCACGGCATTATACATGTTTTTAGTTGTGGTAATATTATTCAACCTATTTCCCGAGTCATTTATAAAATTCCAACCCAATCCTACCATCCAGGAACTCACCACCATACTATCCTTAGCGGTTAACTGAAGTTCTTCCTGCTGATCCAGCACAAGTTGTTCTTGTTGAGTTAATTGAATTTCTTCCTGTGCGTATAATGAGGTTGTTCCAAGGAGAAGAATAGCCATGGCGCCTGTTACGTAGGATTTCATAATGTAATGATTTAGGACTATTACATTACAAAATTACCATCCATTAAATACGATTCCTACAAAGGAAGTTGATGTGCAATTAAATTCGATATGAAACCTAAAATTGCTATTGATAATTACTTATTATCACTGAGCATAATTTCCTTCTCGGTAAGTGGCATTTTATATAGATGAAAGGGCATTAAAAGAGCCGTAGAAGGATCGTTTTTTTGTCTGGACTCTGGTTTTATCGCAAAGATCATTTTATCGTCCTTATCCTCCATCCTATTTAATATTGGAGTACTCATATCAGTTGTTTTTCCGTTACAATAGATCACAACCATTTCTGTATTAAAATCTATTTCAGGAATTTGAAGTCCGGGTTTCCTGGTCATATTTACTTTGGAAAAGAAAGTTTTTAAAGCCTTATTATCACGTATAACCAATAGTTGCTCAGATTCCGCTCCTCCGTAATTATCACTTAATATTAGTGATAAAGGATTTTTGTTCAACTCTTGATAATTTGCTTCTTTACCGATATCCTTTTGACTACCACAAGTCCCTGCCAACAGTAATAGTGCCAAAATAAGAATTCTCATGAGCAATTGCTTTAATAGGTATTGTTATAGTGTGCCTTATAGGCTTTTTCATAGAGCGCCTCGTACAAGGGTAATACATTCTTTATATCAAAATTTAGGGCCACCTGATAGGCATTCTCCTTAAACTCTGCAAGAACAGTATCATCACTAAGGATTTTTAATGCATTTTCAACCATATCATCCACATCGCCAACATCACTTAAATAGCCAGTTACGCCATGTATATTAACTTCCGGAAGTCCCCCGGTATTACTGGATATTACAGG
>NZ_JBATKE010000062.1:0-4228 GCF_049669105.1 Eudoraea sp. | reverse complement strand
TAAAACTATACTCATTTTTAGTTTTGTCCTATTTAATTGCTTTTTAAGCTTTTCTCAAGAAAAAGACACGGTAAAAACACTAACATCTTTAAACAAAAGTGCTGCGCAATTTGAACGGGACACCTTGCTAAAACAGGAGAACAGTCCATTGGATATTGGGGATGACCGGGGTATTTATATTCTCACAAAAGATGGCCAATTGCAACTTCGAATCCTGGGATCTGTACGATTTTCTCTGTTGTATGATTTAAAAGATATTCCTGTAAAAAAAACTTTTAATACCTATTATATTCCTGTTGGTGAGGACAGCAAGAATATACCTAATTATTATGGGTCCCTCAATCAAACCAGGATTGGATTTGAAATAAACAGACAGGTGGGGAAAGATGTAGTTTTAATAAGGTTGGAGACAGATTTTAATGGAAAGAATGGTGCTTACCGGATACGCCATGCCTATGGCGAAGTAGGTCGTTTTCTGGTAGGCCAGACCTGGTCTCTGTTCAGCAACGTATCTTCCTTACCCACTATGGTTAACAGCAAGGGCCCCACAGGAAGTGTTACCTTACGTACAGCACAAATGAGATATAGTGACACCAACAGAAAGGGAACACGATGGGCAGCAGCTTTGGAATACTCCCGTCCTGACCTTAATCTTCAACAGTTGGATACTACTGGCTTCTCTGTGGTTCAAATAATTCCGGATGTCACTGCTCGTATTGAGCGAGAAGGTATTTTTGGAGCTGTTCAGCTTTCAGTGGCATTTACAACAGTTTCAATTCGAGATCAAGACAACAACGTTTCAAACTTTGGAGGATACGGAGGCTCCTTGTCTGGCGATCTAAGAATAAATGAAAAGAATAAAATACTTTATCAATTAACCTATGGGAAATCCATTTCTCATTTTATTACCAATTTTGCAGGTACAGGTAATGACGTTATATATAATCCCAACACCGGTGAGTTTGATCCGGTAGATTCTTTTGGGGGATTTTTGGCTTACGGTTTTACTATGACAAAAAAAATCAAAGCCAATGCATCTATTGGCTATGCAGATTTATCAAACGAGGACTATCAACCGGGAAATTCTTATAGAAATAGTTTTAGTGGAGCATTAGATTGTTTTTGGCAAATTGCTCCGGGAGCCAGATTGGGAGTTGAATATATCTATGGAACCAGATGGAATAAAGATAGTAGTTCTGGCAGTGCGGGACGTTTACAAGCATTGTTTTACTACGATTTCTAATGCCCATATGATAACAATTTACAGGAAATTGAAGGTGCTTCAAGCTAAATGATAACCGGATTACGATTTGAAAATATGAAAATATCCAAAATAGCATTTGTACATGGATTGGCGTTAATGACCTTTTTTCTTTTAAGCGGACAGAATACAGAGGAAACAGATACATGGGATAATGAATTGTATTTGGGAAATAAAGTCAGTGCGGGATTTGGTAATTGGCGCACGTCCGGTGAACTACAGGTAAGGTTGGCAGATGACATGCAGGCATTGGACCAGTGGTTTATAGAATTTATAGCCAGCTATTTACAATGGAAGAACTGGGAGTTGGCTCCGGATTATCGGTTGACCATTAAGCCGGATCAAATTGAAAATCGTCCCGGATTTAGTGTGATTCGCAAAGATATTTTTGGAAAGGAGGAAGGCAAAAAGCATCAGTTGGTAAACCAAGTCAAATGGCAGGCGGATATAGGATCTGGATTTTTCAATAACGGATTGCGTTATGCTGTTTTTTACAATTTAGTCCTCAATGATAAATTTGTTCCTAATCTTGGCGCTGGTGTTTTTTACCGATGGTCTGATAATTTTACAGGAGTCCAGTTTATAAGGGCAGGAGTGGGACTTTCTTATTTTATTGATGTTAAACATTCAGTAGGGGTATCTTATTACCTTGGGATTTCAGATCCCGGCGGCAATACTTCCTATCAGGGCATTCCGGTCATACAATTGATCATTAATATCAATAAAAATTTCAAATACGTACCGGCCAAGTATATTGAGTTCTAAAAAGGCAGGGTATATTTGATATAATTACGTAATTTTCAAAGCATTTTTTAAATTTATTTTCTACCCGGAAACCAACGACTGTTATCAAAAATGATTAACTATTTCATCCCTAATATTTATAATTCCTCAGTTATTAAGCTTCTTTTAAATATAGTGCTAACCATGCTCCTGGTTTCCTGTAATGGCATAGAAAAGGAGGCGTACGTCAAGATTGAAGACAATGTGCATACAGCCTCTTTTGTAGGCACGGCAAGCTGCATTGAATGTCATCAGAAAGAGTATGAATTATGGGAGAATTCACATCACGATGAGGCAATGAAGATAGCAGATTCAACCACTATTCTTGCTGATTTTAATAATACCACTTTTACCTATAAGGGCGTTAAAAGTTCATTTTTTCTTAAAGAGGGAGATTATTATGTAAATACACAAGGAGAAGACGGTAATTATTCTGATTTTAAGATTATATATACTTTTGGTTATACACCATTGCAACAGTATATTGTGCAGTTCCCAAACGGGGAGTACAATTGTCTTCTTACCGCTTGGGATACGGTGGAAGAAAAGTGGTTTCATCTGCAACCCGATCTGGACATTAAACATGATGAGTGGATCAACTGGTCCGGGGGCAGCCAGCGCTGGAATACCATGTGCGCCGATTGCCATTCCACAAATCTCCAAAAGAACTACGATTTATCCTCTGGGGTTTTTAATACAACTTTTAGTGAAATAAATGTAGCCTGCGAGGCCTGTCACGGGCCTTCGGGTACGCATGTTTCCTATTATAAACAACAGGAAGAAAATGAAGCTAATGGTGTTTTACCTCCCGAATTGTATATGGGAAGTGTTGTACCACCCAAAGAACTCGTAGATAAATGCGCCAGGTGCCATTCCAGAAGGGGCAATTTAACACCCTATTTTGACTATACCGGCACTTTCATGGATCACTATTTTCCAAGAATGTTAGAAGATCCTTTATATGAACTCGATGGCCAGATTAAAGATGAGGTTTATGTGTATACCTCCTTTATTGAAAGCAAAATGTACAGTCTTGGAGTTTCATGCAAGGATTGTCATGACGTACATTCCCTTAAATTAAAGAAACAGGGCAATGACCTGTGTTTAACATGTCATGTTCCCGATAAGTATAATACTCCGGAACACCATTACCATAAAATGAATACGGAAGCCGCCTTGTGCATTAACTGCCATATGGATGGTAAATTGTATATGGTAAATGATTACAGGAGAGATCATAGTTTTAGAATACCCAGGCCTGATCAATCGGTTACATACGACACCCCAAATGCCTGCAATAAATGTCATACAGATAAGTCGGCCAAGTGGGCGAGCGATTTTATAGTTGAAAAATATGGCCCCGCCAGAGCGGACCATTTTTCTGACCATTTATTAAAAGGGTATATGGATGATCATCAGGAATTCAAGAAGGTTTTTTCCGGTAAAGAATACCCTGAAATAGCCCGGGCAACGGCCATTGGCCTTTATGCCAATTCTCCTATTTCATATGAAGACGCGCTGGATTTAACCAGGTATTTAAATGATTCATCAGTTTTGGTCAGAAATCAAACAGTACGGGCTTTTGAAACAATAGGAAGTGCGGATTTCGCACCCCAAATAGTCCCCTTATTAAAAGATTCAGTACGTGCGGTGCGCATTTCGGCAGCGCACTATTATAATGTAGTAGACAAAAGCCAGGTAGCGCATTTAGAGGAGTTTAAACTGGCTAACCAGGAATATATGACAGAGCTGGAAGTAAACTCAGATTTTCCTGCGGGTTTACATCAGCTAGGCATATATAACCAGAGTATTGGAGAGATAGATAAGGCACTTGATTACTACAATAAAGCGGTTAAGGAAGACAACTATTTTAATATGTCTCGCATAAATATGGCGCTGATTTATTACCAGCAAGGATTAGTAGATAAAAGTGAGGCAACCTATCTTAAAATTATTGAGCAAGAACCGGAATACAGTTATACCTACTACATGTTAGGTTTATTATACTATGAAACAAACAGAAAGGACAAGGCTTTGGAATACCTGGCTTTGGCCTGTTCCAAAGAGCCGGCTAATGCAAACGCTTCCTACAATTATGCGCTGATGCTTCAACAGGAAAATAAAAACCCTGAAGCCATTGCGGTAATTGAGAAGGCATTAGAAACCTTTCCAAATGATGAACGC
>NZ_JBATKE010000061.1:0-20975 GCF_049669105.1 Eudoraea sp. | reverse complement strand
CTGCTGGGGTAGTTATATTAAGAAATCACCTTGTTTAGTCAAGGCAAACAGGGAAATATGATGGGTGATTAGAAAATTTCATGAGAACCATTAAGGATATTTGGTAATACACAAAACTGCAAAGCTATAAATATTTGCAAAAAAGGTTGGAGTTCGTACCTTAGCCACAATAACAATAGAACAAAAATAAAATGGCAGATTTATCACAAGAAGAATGGGTTGAAAAGTTGGAAAATGATGAAAACCCCTTTATTCTGGATGTTAGAACTCCGGAAGAAGCAGATCAGGGACAGATTCCTGAGTCGACCACTCTAAATATTTATTTAGGGCAAGAATTTTTGGCGGAGCTGGAGAAATTGGATAAATCTAAGAATTATTATGTTTACTGCAGACCTGGCCAGCGAAGCCGGCAGGCTTGTGCTATTATGAATAGCATAGGTATTCCAAATGCTTACAACCTCATGGGAGGCATACTGGAATGGAAAGGTGATATAATCTAATGATCGCAATCCTTTAATGCTGCATCCCACTTTCAGTGGGATCTTTTATTTTAGGTGCATGCGTGAAAATCTCATACACTACATCTGGAAAAATGGAAAAATTCCGTTTGTAAATCTATACACCTCAAGGCGGAAAGCACTACAAATAATATCCCTGGGAATTCATAATTATGATTCAGGACCTGATTTTTTTCATGCTCAATTGGAAATTGATGGACAACTTTGGGTGGGAAATGTAGAAATCCATGTAAAATCTTCTGACTGGTATGCACATCAGCACAATTTGGATACTAATTATGACAATGTAATTTTACATGTAGTTTGGGAAGAAGATAAAGTGGTGTATAGGAAAAACAGGGAAGAAATACCTGCTCTGGAGCTTAAAAATTTTATACCGGGCTCTGTACTCACTAATTATTATAAATTATTTAAGTCATCCAAAGATAACTTTATCAATTGCGAAAATGACTTAAATTCTATTGATAACTTTAAATTTTCATCTTGGTTGGAACGGCTATATTTTGAGAGGCTGGAAGAGAAATCTAATGAAATCAACAAGTTGCTGATAGAAGCTAAAAACGATTGGGAAAAAGTACTTTTCATTCTATTATTGAAAAATTTTGGACTAAAATTAAACAGCGAGGCTTTTTTAAGTCTTGGAAGAGCCCTGGAATTTGGGATTGTCCGGAAGTTAATGCCTAATGTTTTTCAGTTGGAAAGTGTTCTTTTTGGATTAGCAGGGCTGCTGGATAATGTATCTTCCAAGGATAAGGTTTTAAACCAAATGAAGGTGGAATATTTTTATTTGAGGGATAAATTCAGGATTAAAGAGGAGGGTGTCCAGAGTCCGTCTTTTTTTAGATTACGCCCGGCCAACTTTCCTACTATCCGTTTATCACAACTTGCAAATTTATATGTCAATCGCCCGCAATTATTTGGCGCTATTATGACTATAAAAGAGATCTCCCAGGCTTATGAAATATTCAATATATCCACCAGCAGTTATTGGAAAAACCACTATGTTTTTGGTAAGTTATCAACTAAAAGGGAAAATAAACTCACCAGGAATTTTATTAATTTATTGCTTATAAATACTATACTCCCGATGATTTTTTGTTTTTCCAAATGGCAAGGGATAGATGTTAGTTTAAGGATAATTTCGATTATAAACACACTAAAAAGAGAGGATAATAAAATTATTAGAAAATTTAATAATCTTGGAGTTAATTGCAGCAATGCTATGGATAGCCAGGCCATACTACAACTTTACAATACGTATTGTACAAAAAATAGATGTCTGGAATGTGTTGTAGGCGATAGTTTATTAAAAGGAAAATAGTATTTTTAAAAAATGAATATTTTCTATCACCTTTTATATTATTTTCAAAAACGCGGCTTTGAAGTGTGCAGGCGGATCGCGGAGAGTCTTGGTATTAGGGCACGTGTTGTAAGAACCACTTTTATCTACCTAACGTTTGTAACTTTGGGGTTTGGTTTTGCATTATACCTGTTTTTAGCATTTTGGTTGGGAATAAAGGATTTGATCTATACCAAAAGGAATTCGGTTTTTGATCTTTAGATATGATAAGACTTTTTCGCTCTAAAATTTACATCGCAATAGCATTGATGCTGTCAGTATTACTGGCAGGGACCTTGGGATATCATTTTATAGCCGAATTATCTTGGTTGAATGCCATTTATATGACCATAATAACGGTTACAACCGTTGGATTTAACGAAGTTGGACCTTTGGAAACGGAAGGTAAAATATTTACAATTTTTTTAATAATATCCAGTGTTTTTATATTTGCTTATGCCATTTCTGTGATTACAGAATATTTATTCAGCAAAAATCAATTACAGTTACTAAAAACAAAAAAGGTAAAAAAAATGATCAACAATTTATCCAATCATGTTATTATTTGTGGATATGGACGAAATGGAATGCAAGCGGTGGAACGACTTAAAGCATACAAAAAACCTTTTGTAGTTATTGAAAGGGACAAAGATATTATTGAAAAATATGAAGTGGATGTCTTGTTTGTGGAGGGTGATGCCAATGAGGATGAAACCTTATTAACAGCTGGGGTAAAAGATGCTCAATATCTTATCGTTACATTACCGGACGATGCAGATAATTTATTTGTTGTGTTGTCAGCGCGTCAACTGAATAAACAATTATTTATCATAAGCAGGGCTTCTCAGGTTACCTCCCAGCATAAATTGAAATTAGCTGGTGCAGATAGTGTTATCATGCCCGATAAAATTGGAGGTGATCATATGGCATCCTTGGTCGTAATACCAGATTTGATAACATTTATGGACAAATTATCTACCGAAGGGGAAAACACTACCAACCTGGAAGAAGTTGCCATTGAAGATTTTGCAGATCAAATGGAATGTAATTCCTTAAGGGACCTTGATCTTCGAAGAAAAACAGGATGTACCATTATTGGTTATATAGAACCCGATGGGAATTATATAATTAATCCTGAAGCCGATTTGCCCTTGGAGCCTAATAGTAAAGTAATCGTATTAGGAAGGCCAGAGCAAATTAAAAAGCTAAATGAAATGTTTCATATAAACTAAAACCCGATCAAATAATTATATTTTTTAGTATTACTATTTTTTAGGATATTGCCGCTATAACAGACCAAATAAAACCAAAAACAACTCTTATGAAGTACAGACTTCTTTCAATTTTAACCCTATTACTACCAATTTTAACATTTGCTCAGGATAAAGGACTTGATGAAAAGGTGAATGATGCATTTATGCCAGTTGCTGTTTGGTGGGAAGGTTTTATTCTTACCTCAATTCCCATTGCAGGCTACAATATGCCTTTAGTTCTAATTTTATTAATATTTGGGGCCACTTTTTTTACAATTTATTTTAAGTTTCCAAATATCACAAAATTTGGATTGGCAATAAATACGGTACGTGGTAAGTATGATGAATTAGACCATCATAGCGTAGAAAAGGCCGAACTAAATATTGTTGATGGAGATTTGGTCGATACGATTGCCGACGAAAGCAAAGAGGGAGAGGTAAGTCATTTTCAGGCATTGGCTACTGCCGTTTCCGGAACAGTAGGTCTTGGTAATATAGCGGGAGTAGCTGTAGCTATTGCTCTTGGAGGACCAGGGGCAACTTTTTGGATGATAATTTGTGGTTTAATTGGAATGTCTACAAAATTTGTAGAATGTACCCTTGGGGTAAAGTACAGGGATGTAGGTGAAGATGGTACAGTATACGGTGGCCCTATGTATTATTTGTCCAGAGGATTAAAGGAAAAGGGGTTCACAGGTTTGGGCAAAGTTTTAGCTGCTCTATTTGCTATTTTATGTGTGGGAGCTTCTTTTGGTGGTGGTAACGCGTTTCAATCTAATCAGGCAGCTGTACAACTGTCTACAATGTTAAATTTGCAGGGCGGAGCTACCGGAGTTATTATTGGCGTAATCCTTGCAATTCTTGTAGGGATTGTAATCATTGGAGGAATAAAAAAGATTGCCAGTGTGACGGAAAAAATAGTTCCGTTTATGGCTGGTATATACGTTTTGGCTTCGTTGGTTATAATTTTTGCAAATATTAAATATTTGGGCGAAGCAATAGGGATGATATTTAATGGAGCTTTTACTCCAATGGCCGGTTTAGGGGGTGTTGTAGGGGTAATTATAGTGGGCTTCCAAAGGGCTGCCTTTTCAAATGAAGCCGGTGCCGGATCTGCTGCAATTGCGCATTCTGCAGTTAAAACAAAGTACCCGGCAAGTGAGGGCGTTGTAGCTCTTTTGGAACCATTTATAGACACGGTGGTAATATGTACAATGACAGCCTTAGTTATTATTTTCTTCAATATGGATGCAGGGGCCTTTGAATATGGCAATGCTGTTAATAGTACTGTTTTAATAACTGAAACGGGTAATTATATAGGAGGAGTTGATTTAACCTCAATGGCTTATGACTCTGTTATTCCCGGATTTAGATATATCCTTACTATTGCAATTATTCTTTTTGCATTTTCTACGATGATTTCATGGTCCTATTATGGTCTTCAATCCTGGAAATACCTTTTCGGTCGAGGTAGAAAAGCAGATGTCGTCTACAAAATTTTATTTTTATTATTTGTAGTTATTGGAGCCGCAGCTACTTTAGATGCCGTAATTAAGTTTTCTGATGCCATGATTCTGGCATTGGTGTTTCCCAATATGGTAGGGTTACTGTTTTTATTCCCCAGGGTAAAGGAAGAGCTTAATAAGTATATAGTAGATATAAAAGGTGTAAGTAAATAAGAATAATCTTGAAAAGTTTTAAGTCCCACTTTCAGTTCAACAAACAGGAACGAAGTGGGATTTTCTTTTTACTGTTAATCATTTTCAGCCTGCAATTGACCTACATGCTTTTAAGAAATGAAAATATTACTAATACTGAGGAAATCTTTGTATTGGATGTGAAAATTCAACGACAACTCGATTCAATACGAGAGCAGGTTAAAATAGAAGATTCACCAAAGGTTTATTCTTTTAATCCAAACTTTATTTCAGATTACAAAGGTTATACCCTAGGGATGTCTAATGAGGAAATAGACAGATTGCTTTTATTCAGATCTGAAAACAAATGGGTCTATTCCGCAAAAGAATTTCAACAGGTTACGCTCATTTCAGATTCCTTACTACAAATAATAGCTCCATTATTCAAATTTCCTGAATGGGCAGATCGACCAAAAAGCAAAATTAAAAAAAGGCAGAAAAAAATGGTAGTAGCTGAGGTTGAACTTAAAGACTTAAACCTGGCTACTGCCGAAGAGTTAAAGGCCATTTACGGAATTGGCGTTAAATTATCGGCCAGGATTGTTAAGTTCAGAGACAGGCTGGGCGGCTTTATGGTAAATGAACAATTATATGATGTATATGGTCTGGAGGAAGAAGTTGTTTTAAGAATAATGGAAGAATTTCAGGTTAAAGAGCAACCCGAAATTGAAAGAATCAACATTAATACCGCAACAAGAAGAGAGCTGGAACAATTGATTTATATTAATCAAGACCTTGCTTTTCAAATAGTTACTTACAGGGATAGCGTTGGAATTATCCGTTCATTTAATGAATTAACAAAAATTGAAGATTTCCCGGCAAACAAGATTGATAGAATTAAATTATATTTGTCGCTCTAAAAAATTGCAATAATGGCTACAGACACTATGTCTATTATTAGTTTTGATTATTCTGAGACGCAACACCATGTTGCCGAGTCTGCTAAGAAATTTGCAGAACAATACATAAGGCCTCACATTATGGAGTGGGATGAATCTCAGTTTTTCCCGGCAGATCTTCTTAAAAAAGCCGGAGAATATGGCTTTATGGGTGTATTGGTGCCTCAAGAATTGGGCGGAGCCGGTTTAGGTTATCATGAGTATATTGCCATCATTGAAGAGATATCAAAAGTGGATCCATCAATTGGCCTGTCTATAGCCGCTCATAATTCTTTATGTACTAATCATATATTATCTTTTGCGAATCATGAGCAAAAACAAAGATGGATTCCCAAACTTGCTACCGGAGAGTGGATTGGTGCTTGGGGATTAACAGAGCATAATACTGGTTCAGATGCCGGTGGAATGAGTACGACCGCAATTAAAGATGGAGATGATTGGGTTCTAAACGGAGCAAAAAATTTTATCACCCATGGTATAAGTGGAGATATTGCCGTTGTAATAGCAAGAACAGGGGAGAAAGGAGATAGTCATGGGATGACTGCTTTTGTTATTGAAAAGGGGACATCAGGTTTTAGCAGTGGTAAGAAAGAGAATAAATTAGGAATGCGTGCCAGTGAAACGGCAGAATTAATTTTTAATAATTGCAGGATTCCAGATTGCCAGAGACTTGGCGAAATAGGCGATGGCTTTATTCAGTCTATGAAGGTTTTAGATGGTGGACGCATATCGATAGGAGCTCTATCTCTTGGAATAGCAAAAGGTGCCTATGAAGCTTCGCTAAAGTATTCCAAGGAACGTGTTCAATTTGGCAAGCCCATTAGTTCGTTTCAGGGAATTTCATTTAAACTGGCAGATATGGCTACGGAAATAGAGGCTTCTGAATTATTACTGCACAAGGCTGCTTTTCTGAAAAATGAGGGTCGTAAAATGACCAAAATAAGTGCAATGGCAAAAATGTATGCATCCGAAGTCTGTGTAAAGGTTGCGAATGAAGCGGTTCAGATTCATGGGGGTTATGGTTATACCAAAGATTTCCCGGTAGAAAAATTTTACAGGGACGCAAAGCTTTGCACCATAGGAGAAGGTACCACGGAAATCCAAAAAATAGTTATAGCAAAGAATATTTTAAAATAATTAGCTAACATTTAATTTATTCATTCTATATTTGCACTCGGAAAATCATTAAAGAAAGGAGGTTGTAGCCTATGTTGATAATACCAGTAAAAGAAGGAGAAAATATAGACAGAGCTTTAAAACGTTTTAAACGGAAGTTCGATCGTACAGGTACAATGCGTCAGTTGAGAAAACGTCAGCAGTTTACCAAGCCTTCAGTAGAAAGAAGACAACAAATTCAGAAAGCGCAGTATATTCAAGGTCTAAGGGATCAGGAAGAAATATAATAAATAGCTTTTTAACATTTTAAACTCCCGTTGCGATAACAATCGAGACGGGATTTTTTTATGCAAATAACTAAAGGTAACTTTGTGATATGTCTTTAACTGCTTTTATATCCTATCTTACTTATGAGAAGAACTATTCACCTAATACAGTGAAGGCATACGAAAAGGATATTCGGGGATTTTCGGATTTTTGTTGCAGGGAATATGATTTGAAGCAAATAGATAAGGCAGAGTACAATTTGATAAGAGGATGGGTAGTTCAAATGGTAACTGAGGGAATATCTAACAGATCTGTTAACCGGAAAATAGCCTCGCTTAAGGCTTATTACAAGTTTTTATTGAAGACCGACAATATTCAGGTTAATCCGCTGGCTAAGCATAAAGCGCTAAAGACGCCTACGAAAATTGAAGTCCCTTTTTCTGAGGCAGAAATGGAAATGCTTTTGCAACAAGTTCATTTTGAACATGGATTTGAAGGCAGCAGGGATAGGTTGATCATAGAATTACTATACACCACAGGAATAAGGCGGGCAGAACTCATCAATCTTAAATTAAAGGATATTGAATTGTCTCAAAAAACGATGAAAGTATTGGGTAAAAGAAATAAGGAACGAATTGTTCCGCTCTTGGACTCAACCATAAATTTGTTTGAGATATATTTAGATGAAAGAATGAAGTTAGATTCCATAAAGGAAAGCGACTATATTTTTCTTTCCAAATCCGGGATTAAAATTTATGAAACACTTGTTTATAGAATTATTAATGGGTATTTTAGTAAGGTCTCTTCTAAAGTCAAAAAGAGTCCGCATATACTTAGGCATACCTTCGCCACACACCTGCTTAACAAAGGAGCAGATTTAAATTCGGTGAAGGAATTATTAGGTCATACTAGTTTGGCATCTACTCAAGTATACACGCACAATAGTATTGCCGAATTAAAAAAAGTACATGCCGCTGCTCATCCAAGGAGCAAGAAATAGTATAACGTTCTTTTCTATTGTTTAACCTAAAACATTCAACTTATGAAGGTAAATACACAAGCTGTGAATTTTAATGCAGATTTAAAACTTCTAAATTTTATTCAATCGCGTTTAGACAAACTGGAGCTTTTTTATGATAAGATTGTCAGTTCTGATGTGTATTTAAAGGTTGAAAATACCAGAGAAAAGGAAAATAAAATTGTTGAGATTAAGCTGCATATTCCAAAAGATATGTTTGTGGTAAAAAAACAATGTAAATCTTTTGAGGAGGCAATTGATTCTGCATGTAGTTCATTGGAGAGAAAATTGGTTAAAAAGAAGAAAAAACCAAGGTTCCAACCCTCTTTAAAATTTTTATAAAATAGTTTTGATTAAAAAAATAATTATCTACATTTGCAGTCCGTTAGAAATAGCGGACTTTTTTATGCTTTAAAAGGCTTAAAAAGCCGATGTAGCTCAGCTGGCTAGAGCAGCTGATTTGTAATCAGCAGGTCGTGGGTTCGAGTCCCTCCATCGGCTCGTAAGAACATAAAATAGCAAGGAGGGGGAGATACTCAAGCGGCCAACGAGGACAGACTGTAAATCTGTTGGTTTTACCTTCGCAGGTTCGAATCCTGCTCTCCCCACAACTGGTTTTTGAGAGCGGTGTTGTGAATAATGCTTATGTTTATCTAAAACCAGGTAAATTTAGAGTCGGGTTTTATACTCAATTCGGTACTGGAAAATGTTCAGTAAAATTGTTGAAATATTGTAAAATAAAATTGCGGGAGTAGCTCAGTTGGTAGAGCGTCAGCCTTCCAAGCTGAATGTCGCCGGTTCGAACCCGGTCTCCCGCTCAAAGAAATTGAGTTAACGTTTGCTATTTTGATCAAGGTTAACATTAAACCTGAATATCAAAATATAAAACCTGGAGACCCAAAAGCCGACGTAGCTCAGGGGTAGAGCGTTTCCTTGGTAAGGAAGAGGTCACGGGTTCAATTCCCGTCGTTGGCTCAAATAAATTAGGCATTAATTATTATACACTAATATAAACTAAGATTAAATTCATTCAAAATGGCAAAGGAAACTTTTGATCGTTCCAAACCGCACTTAAATATTGGTACTATTGGACACGTTGATCACGGTAAAACTACATTAACTGCTGCTATTACATCTGTTTTGGCAAACGCAGGATTATCTGAAATGAGAAGTTTCGATTCTATCGATAACGCTCCGGAAGAAAAGGAACGAGGTATTACAATTAATACATCGCACGTTGAATACTCAACAGCGAATCGTCATTACGCACACGTAGATTGTCCTGGTCACGCGGATTATGTAAAGAACATGGTAACAGGTGCTGCACAAATGGACGGAGCAATCCTAGTGGTTGCTGCTACAGATGGTCCAATGCCTCAGACCAGAGAGCATATCCTTTTAGGTCGTCAGGTAGGTATTCCAAGAATCGTTGTTTTCTTGAATAAAGTAGACATGGTTGATGATGATGAATTATTAGAACTTGTTGAAATGGAAGTAAGAGAGCTTCTGTCTTTCTACGAGTACGATGGTGATAATGGACCAGTTATTTCAGGATCGGCTTTAGGCGCCTTAAATGGAGAGCAAAAGTGGGTAGATACGGTTATGGAATTAATGACTGCCGTTGATGAATGGATTGAATTGCCAAAAAGAGATGTTGAAAAAGATTTCTTAATGCCTGTTGAAGATGTGTTTACAATTACTGGTCGTGGTACTGTTGCAACCGGCCGTATAGAAACGGGAATAGCCAATACTGGTGATCCTGTTGATATAATTGGTATGGGTGCTGAAAAATTAACCTCTACTATTACTGGGGTTGAGATGTTCCGTAAAATTTTGGATAGAGGAGAAGCTGGTGATAACGTAGGTATTTTATTAAGAGGTATTGAAAAATCACAAATTAGCAGGGGAATGGTTATTTGTAAGCCAGGTTCTGTTAAACCGCATGCTAAATTTGAAGCTGAGGTATATATCCTTAAAAAAGAAGAAGGTGGTCGTCATACACCATTCCACAACAACTACCGTCCACAGTTTTATGTTAGAACAACGGATGTTACAGGAACAATAAATCTTCCTAGTGGTGTTGAAATGGTAATGCCTGGTGATAACCTGACTATTACTGTAGACCTTATCCAGCCTATCGCATTAAGCGAAGGGCTTCGATTTGCTATCCGTGAAGGAGGTAGAACCGTAGGTGCCGGTCAGGTAACTAAGATTTTAGATTAATCACTATATAATTTTTACACTAAGGGTGTCCCGCTTAGGCAGGATACCTTTCAGTGTAATTATAAACGGGTGTAGCTCAGTTGGTAGAGCACTGGTCTCCAAAACCAGGTGTCGGGAGTTCGAGCCTCTCCTCCCGTGCAGATCAGAAATAGGAGTGTGCAGAGAAGGACATAAAGTAAAGGTGTTGTTTTGTAACTGATTAATAGAGATTTAAAACTGCATTCTTAATAAGGAATAAAATAATCGATCGGTATGTTAACTTATATAAAGGAGTCCATAGAAGAATTAAGACATAACGTTACGTTACCATCAAAGGCGGAATCTTCTAACCTTATGGTTATTGTAGCTGTGTTTTCTATATTGTTTGCTTTAGCAACTTGGGGTGTAGATACCGTATTCAGCAAACTGATACAACTTTACTTTAACACCTTAATAAATTAAGTTTGAGACCTATGTCTGAAGTATTAGAAAAGAAATGGTATGTAGTAAGAGCTGTCAGTGGTCAGGAAAATAAGATCAAGGGCTATATAGAAAGTGAAGTGGAACGTCATGGATTTGCTGATTACCTGGAAGAAGTATTGGTTCCTACTGAGAAAGTTGTGCAGATAAGAAATGGGAAAAAAATAAACAAAGAGAGGGTTTATTTTCCAGGGTATATAATGATCAAAGCTAATTTGGGTGGAGAAATGATTCATATAATCCGTTCCATAACAAATGTAATTGGCTTTTTGGGTGAGACAAAGGGGGGTGATCCGGTTCCGTTGAGAAAGGCTGAAGTAAACCGAATGTTAGGTAAGGTAGACGAATTAGCAATAAATACAGACAGCGTTGCTATACCGTTTATCCTTGGAGAGACTGTTAAGGTTATAGATGGACCTTTTAATGGATTTAATGGGACGGTTGAAAGAATTAATGAAGAGAAAAGGAAATTGGAAGTAATGGTGAAAATTTTCGGCAGAAAAACACCATTGGAATTGAGTTACATGCAAGTAGAAAAAGTATAGAATATTGTTACATATATATAAAAGTTGTGTTGCTTCCAAATTATGACACGCTTTAAATTTAATTTAAAACAATGGCAAAAGAAGTAAGTAAAGTAGTTAAACTACAAGTTAGGGGAGGTGTTGCGAATCCGTCGCCACCGGTTGGACCCGCTTTAGGTGCTGCCGGCGTTAACATCATGGAGTTCTGTAAACAGTTTAATGCTCGTACACAGGACAAACAAGGCAAAATTCTGCCTGTTGTTATCACCGTATATAAGGACAAGTCATTTGACTTTGTTGTTAAAACACCACCGGCGGCAGTACAACTTTTGGAAGCGGCTAAGATTAAAAAAGGATCTGGCGAACCTAACCGAGTAAAATCAGGGAATGTTTCATGGGATCAGGTGAAAAGCATTGCAGAGGACAAAATGATAGACCTTAATGCTTTTACTGTAGAATCCGCAATGTCTATGGTAGCAGGTACTGCAAGATCTATGGGATTGAAAGTTTCAGGGAAAAGACCTTTTTAAAATCTTAAAAGCAATTTTTAACATGGCAAAATTAACTAGAAAGCAAAAAGAAGCACACGCTAAAATAGAGAAAGATAAACTCTATTCGGTTGAAGAAGCTTCTGCGCTTGTAAAAGAGATAACCAATGCAAAGTTTGATGCGAGTATCGACCTTGCAATTAGGTTAGGAGTAGATCCACGTAAAGCCAATCAAATGGTACGTGGTGTTGTGACATTGCCTCATGGTACCGGTAAAGACGTAAAAGTCCTTGCTTTGGTTACCCCAGATAAGGAAGCCGAAGCTAAGGAAGCTGGTGCAGACTTTGTTGGTTTGGATGAGTATCTAGATAAAATAAAAGGAGGTTGGACAGATGTAGATGTAATAATCACAATGCCAAGTGTTATGGGTAAATTGGGACCCTTAGGACGAGTTTTAGGTCCAAGAGGATTAATGCCCAATCCAAAGACAGGTACCGTAACAATGGATGTGGCTAAGGCAGTATCTGATGTAAAAGCAGGAAAAATAGATTTTAAGGTAGACAAGTCCGGCATTGTACATGCGGCTATAGGAAAGGCATCCTTTTCTCCAGATAAAATAGCTGGTAATGCTCAGGAATTACTGGATACTTTAAATAAGTTAAAACCGGCTGCGGCAAAAGGTATATATATGAAAAGTATATATATGTCAAGTACCATGAGTCCTAGTATCCAATTAGATCCTAAAGCAGTTTAACTGTAAACGTTTTAAAATCATGACAAGAGAAGAAAAAGCAACCGTTATAGA
Organism: Eudoraea sp.; assembly: GCF_049669105.1. Lineage (NCBI taxonomy): Bacteria > Pseudomonadati > Bacteroidota > Flavobacteriia > Flavobacteriales > Flavobacteriaceae > Eudoraea > Eudoraea sp. The sequence goes on along the minus strand of NZ_JBATKE010000061.1, from coordinate 8,369 downwards.
AGATTTGACGGCTCAGTTAGCTGATAATTCAACGATTTATTTGGCAGATATTTCCGGATTGGATGCAGTGGCAACCTCGGCATTAAGAAGAGCTTGCTTTAAAGCAAACATAAAATTGGCTGTAGTAAAAAATACACTGCTGGCAAAGGCGATGGAAGCTTCTGAAAAGGAATTCGGTGAATTACCTGAAATATTAAAGGGAAATACTTCTTTAATGTTTTCAGAAACCAGTAATGGCCCCGCTAAGCTTATTAAAAGTTTCCGAAAAAAATCGGATAAGCCTTTATTAAAAGGCGCTTTTGTAGAAGAAGCAATTTATGTGGGTGATGAGAATTTGGATACTTTGGTAAATATTAAATCCAAAGAGGAGATGATAGGCGAAATTATTGGTCTATTACAGTCCCCAGCCAAAAATGTTATTTCTGGATTAAAATCCGGAGGTGGAAAACTGGCAGGAATCCTCAAAACATTATCAGAAAAATAACGAATACGCACTAAAAACTAGAATAATTTAAGAATTTTATTAAACGATAGAAAAATGGCAGATTTAAAAGATTTCGCAGAACAATTGGTTAACTTAACCGTAAAAGAAGTAAACGAGTTAGCTGATATATTAAAAGAAGAGTATGGCATAGAGCCTGCCGCTGCAGCTGTTGCAGTTGCTGCAGGTGGCGCCGCTGGTGGTGAAACTGAAGCCGCTGAGGAAAAAACAGAATTTGATGTTGTTTTAACAGCAGCTGGAGGTTCTAAATTGGCTGTAGTTAAATTGGTTAAAGAATTAACTGGCCTTGGATTAAAAGATGCTAAGGATATCGTTGATAGCGCACCTAAAGCTGTAAAAGAAGGTGTGTCTAAAGACGAAGCTGAAGGAATCAAAAAATCATTGGAAGAAGCTGGAGCAGAAGTTGAGCTTAAATAATAGCAACAACCATACGGTTTTGGTTTAGGTCTTTCCACCTGTTTGGTGGCTAGACCTAAACCCTTTTGTATATAGTATATGATGTAATATACGACCCATTTTAGGTATTCACGTTCAAAATTTTGTCCATAGATGTTCACAAAACAGACTGAAAGAGTAAACTTCGCATCCGCTAAGAACATTCCGGACTATCCGGATTTCTTGGACATTCAGATTAAATCATTTCAAGATTTTTTTCAACTTGAAACAAAATCTGACGAAAGGGGCAATGAGGGTTTGTACAACACCTTCATGGAAAACTTTCCAATAACTGATACAAGAAATCAATTTGTACTAGAGTTTCTTGATTACTTTATAGATCCACCTAGGTATTCCATCCAGGAGTGCATAGAAAGAGGTCTGACTTATAGCGTACCTCTAAAAGCGCGTTTAAAACTTTATTGTACCGATCCGGAGCATGAAGATTTTGAAACTATTGTTCAGGATGTTTATTTGGGTACTATTCCCTATATGACACCTAGTGGGACATTTGTTATTAACGGTGCGGAACGTGTAGTTGTTTCGCAGTTACATCGTTCTCCGGGTGTATTCTTTGGTCAGTCTTTTCACGCAAATGGTACCAAACTGTATTCTGCCAGGGTAATTCCTTTTAAAGGATCCTGGATAGAATTTGCTACTGATATCAATAGCGTAATGTATGCTTACATTGATAGAAAGAAAAAATTACCGGTTACCACTTTATTTAGAGCAATAGGTTTTGAAAGAGACAAAGATATTCTGGAGATCTTTGACCTGTCTGAAGAAGTAAAGGTTTCAAAAACCGGATTGAAAAAGTTCTTGGGACGCAAACTTGCTGCCAGGGTTCTTAATACCTGGCATGAAGATTTTGTTGATGAAGACACAGGTGAAGTTGTTTCTATAGAAAGAAACGAAATAGTCCTGGATCGTGATACTGTTCTTGAAAAGGAACATATAGATGAAATTATTGATGCAGATGTTAAAACCATTCTGCTTCATAAAGAGAATAATGCCCAAAGTGATTATGCAATTATTCATAACACTTTGCAAAAAGATCCCACAAATTCTGAAAAAGAAGCTGTTGAACATATTTATCGTCAGCTGCGAAATGCAGAACCACCAGATGAGGAAACAGCACGTGGAATAATTGATAAATTGTTTTTCTCTGATCAACGATATAATCTGGGTGAAGTTGGTCGATATAGAATGAATAAAAAGCTTGGTTTGGATATTGGTATGGACAAACAGGTACTTACCAAGGAAGATATCATAACTATAATCAAGTATTTAATTGAACTTATCAATTCCAAAGCAGAAATTGATGATATTGACCACCTTTCCAACAGGCGTGTTAGAACCGTAGGGGAACAATTATCATCGCAATTTGGTGTTGGTTTGGCACGTATGGCAAGGACCATTCGTGAACGAATGAATGTGAGAGATAATGAGGTGTTTACTCCGATTGATCTGATAAATGCCAAAACTCTGTCCTCTGTGATTAATTCATTTTTTGGTACTAACCAATTATCACAGTTCATGGATCAGACGAATCCTCTTGCAGAAATTACGCACAAGAGAAGATTATCAGCCCTTGGGCCAGGTGGACTTTCAAGAGAACGTGCAGGATTTGAAGTTCGTGACGTTCACTATACACATTACGGAAGATTATGTCCGATTGAAACTCCTGAAGGACCAAATATTGGACTTATTTCATCTCTGGCGGTTTTTGCCAAAGTAAACCCTATGGGATTCTTGGAGACCCCATATCGAAAGGTTGATAATGGAAAAGTAGATACTAAAGCTTTTGTATACCTGAGCGCGGAAGAAGAAGAAGGCATGAAAATATCTCAGGCCAATATTCCATTGAAGGATAATGGAGCTATAGATCAGGAGAAAGTTATCGCCAGGGAAGAAGGAGATTTTCCGGTAGTGGATCCTATAGAGGTTAATTATACCGATGTTGCTCCTAACCAGATTGCATCTATTTCCGCATCTTTGATTCCGTTCCTTGAACACGATGATGCGAACAGGGCTTTGATGGGTTCTAACATGATGCGTCAGGCTGTTCCTTTATTGAAACCACAATCTCCTATTGTTGGAACAGGATTGGAAAGGCAAGTTGCATCAGACTCTAGAGTATTAATTAATGCAGAAGGTGATGGCGTAATTGAATATGTGGATTCTCAAAAGGTCACAATTAATTACAATCGTAGCGAGAATGAAAAATTGGTAAGTTTTGAGGAAGATTCCAAAACCTATCAATTGGTCAAATTCAGAAAAACCAACCAGGGTACCAGCATTAATCTTAAACCAATCGTCAAAAAGGGAGATAAGGTTAAAAAAGGACAGGTACTTTGCGAAGGATATGCTACAGAAGGCGGGGAATTAGCTTTAGGTAGAAACCTAAAAGTAGCCTTTATGCCATGGAAAGGATATAACTTTGAGGATGCTATTGTAATCTCCGAAAAAGTTGTCCGCGAAGATATCTTTACTTCAATACATATAGATGAATATTCTCTTGAAGTTAGAGATACCAAATTGGGGGCTGAAGAATTAACTAATGATATTCCTAATGTTTCTGAAGAGGCAACGAAAGACCTGGATGAATATGGAATGATACGAATTGGTGCGGAAGTAAAACCTGGGGATATTCTTATTGGTAAGATTACACCAAAAGGTGAATCGGATCCTACTCCGGAAGAAAAACTGCTTCGTGCTATTTTTGGAGATAAAGCAGGAGATGTTAAGGATGCTTCATTAAAAGCTTCACCATCATTACGTGGAGTAGTTATTGATAAAAAGTTATTCTCTCGTTCTATTAAGGATAAACGCAAACGTTCAGAAGACAAGGAAGCAATTTCTAGTCTGGAACTGGAATATGAAGTAAAATTTCAGGAACTAAAGGATGTCCTGGTAGATAAATTGTTTAAACTTATCAACGGGAAGACTTCTCAGGGAGTATTAAATGATCTTGGTGAAGAGGTTTTACCCAAAGGCAAAAAATATACCATGAAGATGCTTAATGCAGTGGATGATTTTGCCCACCTTGTAGGAGGTAGTTGGACCACTGATAAAGACACAAATATTTTGGTGGCCGACCTGCTTCACAACTATAAGATTAAGTTGAATGATCTTCAGGGGAATCTTAGAAGAGATAAGTTCACCATATCTGTTGGGGATGAATTGCCTGCAGGTATAATGAAGCTTGCAAAAGTTTATATTGCTAAAAAGCGTAAACTTAAAGTTGGTGATAAAATGGCCGGACGTCATGGTAACAAAGGTATTGTTGCCCGTATCGTCAGACATGAAGATATGCCGTTCTTGGAAGACGGAACACCGGTAGACATTGTGTTAAACCCTTTAGGTGTGCCATCTCGTATGAATATTGGCCAGATTTATGAAACGGTCCTTGGATGGGCGGGTCAAAAACTCGGAAAGAAATTCGCGACTCCAATTTTTGATGGTGCTACACTTGATGAGATTAATGAATTTACGGATGAAGCCGGGATTCCAAGATTTGGTCATACCTATCTCTATGATGGAGGAACTGGGCAACGATTCGACCAGGCTGCGACTGTTGGGGTAATCTATATGTTAAAATTAGGACATATGGTGGATGATAAAATGCATGCACGTTCCATTGGACCATATTCGTTGATTACACAGCAACCTTTAGGAGGTAAAGCACAATTTGGTGGACAGCGTTTTGGAGAAATGGAAGTTTGGGCCTTAGAAGCATATGGAGCATCTGCTACCCTTCGTGAGATTTTGACTGTAAAATCTGATGATGTGATTGGACGTGCCAAAACCTATGAATCAATTGTAAAAGGCGAAACCATGCCTGAACCTGGCTTGCCAGAATCTTTCAATGTATTAATGCATGAACTTAAGGGATTAGGTTTGGATATTAGACTTGAAGAATAATAGTTTTTTTTACATATTTTAAATTTACTATCACCATATTATAATGGCTAGAATAAAAGATAATACCGCAATAAAAAGGTTTGATAAAATTTCAATTGGATTGGCTTCCCCTGAAGCAATTTTAGGAGAATCCCGAGGTGAGGTTTTAAAGCCTGAAACTATAAATTATAGAACTCATAAACCAGAGCGCGATGGATTGTTCTGTGAACGTATTTTTGGTCCTGTAAAGGATTATGAATGCGCATGCGGAAAGTACAAGCGTATCCGCTATAGAGGAATTGTTTGCGACAGATGTGGCGTTGAAGTAACCGAGAAGAAGGTTCGTCGTGACAGGGTAGGACATATAAATTTAGTAGTACCGGTTGCTCATATATGGTACTTCCGCTCCTTGCCTAACAAAATTGGCTACCTCTTGGGATTGCCTTCCAAGAAACTGGATATGATAATTTATTATGAGCGTTATGTGGTAATTCAGCCAGGTATTGCTCAAGGACCTGAGGGCGAGGAGATTAATAAGTTAGATTTTCTAACTGAAGAAGAGTATTTAAATATTCTTGAAACTATCCCTCCGGAAAATCAATATTTGGAAGATTCAGATCCCAATAAATTTATTGCCAAGATGGGAGCAGAGTGCCTTATCGATTTATTGGCACGAATTGATCTGAAACAACTATCTTATGATTTAAGGCATAAAGCCAATACAGAGACCTCAAAACAACGTAAAACGGAAGCCTTAAAAAGACTTCAGGTTGTTGAAGCTTTGAGAGAATCTCAGGATAACAGGGATAACAGACCAGAATGGATGATCATGAAGGTAATTCCGGTTATTCCACCGGAGTTGCGGCCACTTGTTCCTCTGGACGGAGGCCGATTTGCGACTTCTGATTTAAATGATCTTTACAGGCGAGTAATTATCAGGAATAATCGTCTAAAGCGATTGATGGAAATTAAAGCACCTGAAGTTATTTTAAGAAATGAGAAGCGAATGCTTCAGGAATCAGTTGATTCTCTTTTTGATAATACGCGTAAGGCATCAGCAGTGAAAACTGAATCGAACAGGCCTTTGAAATCTCTTTCGGATTCCTTAAAAGGAAAACAAGGACGTTTTCGTCAGAACTTATTGGGTAAAAGGGTAGATTATTCTGCGCGTTCCGTGATTGTTGTTGGACCTGAGATGAGCCTTTATGAATGTGGTCTTCCAAAAGATATGGCAGCTGAACTATACAAGCCTTTTGTGATCAGAAAATTGATCGAAAGGGGTATTGTTAAGACTGTTAAGTCGGCCAAAAAGATAATAGATAAAAAAGAACCGGTAGTTTGGGACATTTTAGAAAATGTTTTAAAAGGACACCCTGTCATGCTCAACCGGGCCCCTACGCTACACAGATTGGGGATACAGGCATTTCAACCCAAATTAATAGAAGGTAAGGCAATTCGTTTGCACCCTCTTGTTTGTACGGCCTTTAATGCGGATTTTGATGGTGATCAAATGGCGGTGCATTTGCCTTTGGGACCTGAAGCTATATTGGAATGCCAACTTTTGATGTTGGCTTCTCACAATATATTAAATCCTGCTAATGGATCTCCTATTACCGTACCTTCTCAGGATATGGTTCTTGGGTTATATTATATGACCAAGGAACGTAAATCTACCAAAGAAGTTCCTGTTAGGGGTGAAGGCTTAACTTTTTACTCCTACGAAGAGGTAGTAATCGCATTTAATGAAGGGAAAGTTGAACTGAATGCCGGGATTAAGGTGAGAGCTAAAGACTTTAATGAGGAAGGGGAATTAGTAAATCAGATTATTGCTACTACTGTTGGTAGAGTGCTTTTTAATAAGGTTGTGCCGGAAGAAGCCGGATATATAAATGAAGTCTTAAACAAGAAGTCTTTACGTGATATTATCGGAAGGATTCTTGCTGTTACAGATGTGCCTACAACTGCAGCGTTTTTGGATTTGATTAAGACCATGGGTTATGATTTTGCTTTTAAAGGAGGATTGTCCTTTAGTCTTGGGGATATTATTATTCCACAGGAAAAGCATACCATGATTGCTGATGCCAATGAACAGGTAGATGGAATTATGATGAATTATAATATGGGTCTTATCACAAACAATGAACGATATAATCAGGTGATTGATGTCTGGACTTCAACCAATGCCATGCTAACTGAATTGGCAATGAAGCGTATCCGGGAAGATCAACAAGGGTTTAACTCGGTGTATATGATGTTAGATTCAGGCGCCAGGGGTTCAAAGGAGCAGATAAGACAGTTAACAGGTATGCGTGGTTTAATGGCTAAGCCTAAGAAATCTACTGCAGGTGGAGGTGAAATTATAGAAAACCCAATTCTTTCTAACTTTAAAGAAGGATTATCTATTTTAGAATACTTTATTTCTACTCACGGTGCCCGTAAAGGACTTGCAGATACCGCTCTTAAAACTGCCGATGCAGGATATCTTACCAGAAGATTAGTGGATGTTTCTCAGGACGTTATCGTTAATATAGATGATTGCGGCACTCTTAGAGGTATACAAGTTGAATCTTTAAAGAAAAACGAAGAAGTAGTTGAAACCTTAGGGGAGCGTATATTAGGAAGAGTCTCTTTACACGATGTCTATAACCCATTAACTGAGGAACTGTTATTAACTGCAGGACAACAGATATTGGAAGCTGATGTTAAGAAAGTAGAGGCTTCACCTATCGAAAAAGTAGAAGTTCGCTCTGCACTTACTTGCGAGGCTGCAAAAGGAATATGTGCCAAGTGTTATGGTAGAAACCTTTCAACCAATAAAATGGTGCAACGTGGCGAAGCGGTTGGTGTTGTGGCTGCACAGTCTATTGGTGAACCCGGAACGCAGTTAACATTACGTACCTTCCACGTTGGAGGAATTGCTGGAAACATTTCAGAAGACAGCAAACTTGAAGCTAAATTTGATGGTGTCGCGGAAATTGAAGACTTGCGAACCGTAAAAGGTGAGAATGCAGAAGGCAAGGCTGCGGATATTGTAATTTCAAGAACTTCAGAGATCAAAGTTGTTGATAGTAAAACTGGAATTACACTCAGCACAAACAATATACCTTATGGTTCTCAAATCTTTGTTAAGAATGGCAGTAAGATAACTAAGGCAGATATAATTTGTCAATGGGATCCATACAATGGGGTTATAGTTTCAGAATTCCCAGGTAAAATTGCTTATGAGAATATTGAGCAGGGAATAACCTATCAGGTGGAGATTGATGAACAAACAGGATTTCAGGAGAAGGTGATCTCCGAATCCAGGAATAAGAAGTTGATTCCTACCTTATTGATTATGAACTCTAAGGATGAAGTCTTACGTTCATATAACCTTCCAGTTGGTTCTCATTTAATGGTAGATGATGGCGATAAAATTAAAGAAGGTAAGATTTTGGTTAAAATTCCTCGTAAATCGGCCAAAGCAGGGGATATTACGGGTGGTTTACCAAGAGTAACCGAACTTTTTGAAGCTCGTAATCCATCCAAT
>NZ_JBATKE010000060.1:0-49803 GCF_049669105.1 Eudoraea sp. | reverse complement strand
GCAAGAACAAGTAATTGCCCTTGCTTCAATTGTTCAAAAGGAAACTGCCAAGGTTGATGAGAGACCAAGGGTTGCGGGATTATATCTCAATAGGCTGAAAAAGAATATGTTACTTCAGGCAGACCCTACTGTAATCTACGCCTTAAAACGTGAACTTGGTAACTTTGATACGGTAATCAAACGAGTATTGTATAAGGATTTACAGCTTAATTCACCTTATAATACCTATAAATATGCGGGCATTCCTCCCGGGCCAATAACAATGCCCGATATTTCTTCTATAGATGCCGTTCTAAACCCGGAAAAACATAACTATTATTATATGGTCGCAAACGTTGAGGACTTTGGATACCATAAGTTTGCCATAGACCTCGCGCAGCATAACCGGAATAAAACGCAATACATCCGATGGATAAACGAACAAAATATTAACCGGTAGGCAATTCACCCAAAATTTTAAGCAACTCATCAAATAAAGAGGCCTTTTGAGATATTCTAAGGAATATTCGTACAAATCTGCTATATCTTTGTATTAGTAATTTAAGCATATCATCCTTTTTTTGGTAGTTAGTCTTAAGAAAACACAAATATGAAGAAGTGGCCATTTATAATTTGTCCACTTATCATGATTTTAGTTTTAGTTAGTTTTGGGTTTACAACGAAGTCTGAAGTTAATGTCCCCGAAACCCTAAAAGTAAAGGAACCTACGCTAGTTCTGTTCCCCAAAAACAGAACAACTTTCAAATCATCCTTTATAACGCCTCCCTTTTTAGGTAGTTGTTATATAGGATTCAAAGAGGCACTCGCGTTCAGAGAGTCTCGAGGAAATTACTTTATAATAAATACTCTGGGTTATCTGGGTAAGTATCAATTTGGTATAGGAACCCTGCAATTAATGGGTGTTTATAGTGCTACCAAATTTATAAACGATCCAAGTTTGCAGGAGAAAGTATTTTATACCAATATTTCTCGGAACAAATGGATATTACGTAAATACATCAAATATTTTGTGGGTAAAAAAGTCAAGGGTGTTGAAATAACAGAATCCGGAATATTAGCAGCTGCCCATTTAGCAGGTCCGGGTAACGTAATAAAGTATTTATACTCCAATGGCAGGAAGGATGTCAAGGATGCCTATGGGACGAGTCTTGCGGATTACTTAAAGAAGTTTTCGGGATATGATATTTCTGAGATATCAGCAATTCGGAACCCTAGAGTATAATTGAGTTATAAGCCCGAGATATCCAAAATCCTTAGTGATAAAGTCAGGGTTTTAGGCCTGAATAATAAAAATTGTGGGTCTTTTATGGAGTTCAACGGATTCCGGTATCCAATTACCCGCTAATTTTGTTACAATAAATTCTGTGGATAATGTAATATCAGTTGCTACACAAAGCCGGGTATTTTTTGAAAGTGTTTTGACAAACTCCTCCAGCAGATTATTATTTCTATATGGAGTTTCTATAAATAGCTGACTTTGATTATTTTCCCTGGAAATTTTTTCAAATCTCTTAATAGCTTTTTTACGCTCTGCAGTTTCAATAGGCAGATAACCGTTGAATGCAAAATTTTGACCATTAAGACCGCTTGCCATAAGAGCTAAGATTATAGAAGAGGGTCCAACGAGCGGCACTACCGCTATTCCCTTCTGGTGGGCGATTAGGACTACTTCAGACCCTGGATCAGCAATTCCAGGGCAGCCGGCTTCAGACAAAACACCCACATTATGACCTTCTAAACAGGGATCAAGGAAAGAGGGAATGGTTGCTGCATCTGTAAATTTATTAAGAAGAGCAATGTTTAAATTGGGTTGTGATTTTCTGGGACTAATTTTTTTAATAAATCGTCTTGCTGTTTTTTCATTCTCTACGATATAATAATCAATTTCTTCTATTATTCTCTTAATAGAAATCGGCAATACTTCCAGAGGTTCATTTTCACCCAGAGTAGTTGGGATCATATATAACTTGCCTTGTGAAGTATTAATTTGCATTTTGTGAACTCCGTTTTGAATTTAATTTTTCAGCAATCACAGTACAGGCTTCATTAATAAGATTATAAACCTCTTCAAAACCATCTGCTCCGCCGTAATATGGATCGGGGACTTCTTTTACAGATGAACTTCCCTCTTCCAATAAAAGTTTTACCTTTTCAATTTCATTTTTATCATTAGTTAAAGCCATGATGTCATTATAATTACTTAAGTCCATAGCATAAATAATGTCAAATTGAGCAAAGTCGATATAACTGAATTTTCGGCATCTTTGTCCGGATATATCTATTCCATATTTTTTTGCAACGGCAACAGACCTTTGATCAGGATTATTTCCAATATGATATCCCGCGGTACCAGCAGAATCAACCAGCACAAACTGGGAATCGGTTTTCGATTTTAATATGCCTTCGGCTAATGGCGACCTGCAGATATTACCCAGGCATACCATAAGAACCTTTGTTTGCATAACTTGATCAGGAAAGTTTCTTTGTTAGATCTTCGATGTATTTTCTAAACTGCTTATCCGTTTCGGCAAGATTATCCACCGTTTTGCATGCGTGAAGTACGGTTGCATGATCCCTTTTACCAATCTGGGAACCGATACTTGCCAACGAAGCTTTAGTAAATTTTTTGGCAAAAAACATAGCCAACTGTCGCGCTTGAACGATATGTCGTTTCCTCGTTTTGGATTGCAATGTGGCTACATCCATTTCAAAGTAATCAGAAACAACTTTTTGTATGTAGTCTATGGAAACTTCCCTTTTTGTGTTTTTTACAAATTTTTCAACTACCTGTTGCGCCAATTCAAGAGTAACTTCTTTCTTATTGAAGGAAGATTGGGCAATAAGGGAAATTATAGCACCTTCTAATTCTCTGATATTTGTTTTAATATGTTTGGCAACATATTCAACTATATCATCGGGCATTTCAACACCATCCCTGTATAGTTTGTTTCTTAAAATGGATATGCGGGTTTCATAATCAGGGTTTTGAAGCTCCGCGGATAATCCCCATTTAAATCGGGAAAGTAAACGCTGTTCAATATCCTGCATGTCTACAGGCGCCTTATCTGAAGTTAGAATAACCTGTTTTCCATTTTGGTGTAAATGATTGAAAATATGAAAGAAAACATCTTGTGTACCAGATTTCCCTGATAAGAATTGCACATCATCAATTATGAGTACATCGATTAACTGATAAAAATGAATAAAATCATTTCTAGTGTTTTTCTTTACAGATTCAATATACTGTTGAGTGAATTTTTCAGCAGATATATAGAGAACAGTGCGTTCCGGATATTTATCTTTAATTTCAACACCTATTGCATGTGCCAGATGTGTCTTGCCCAGTCCTACACCTCCGAATATTAAAAGAGGATTAAAAGAAGTTCCACCGGGCTTATTGGCAACAGCCATACCGGCAGATCTTGCCAGCCTGTTGGAATCACCTTCCAGGAAATTATCAAAATTGTAATTAGGGTTAAGCTGAGATTCTATCTTTATATTTCGTATACCCGGGATTACAAAAGGATTTTTTAATTCCGGATTTTTAGATTTTATAGGAACATCCATTTCCTGAGGATTAACACTACCCCTGTTAGAACTTGGAATTTGTTCAGTAAAAGGTTCTCTGTTCCCATAGGTATTCTCCATCTTAATGATATACACCAGCTTTGCATTTTCTCCAAGTTCTTTGGTGAGTGCAACCTTAAGTAACTTGACATAGTGTTCTTCCAGCCATTCGTAGAAGAACTTACTGGGAACCTGAATACTTAATGCGTTATCAGATAATTTCACTGGTTTGATAGGCTCAAACCATGTTTTGAATGCCTGCGGTTGGATATTATCTTGGATAAAAGCCAAGCAATTTTTCCAAACGGAATTAGCAGTAACACTCATATTAAAGATTATCTTATATTGTTGGTTAGAGATTTATCTAAGTTGGTCAAAGAAAATGCCTATTTTGGCATTCTTTAGAGCGAGACAAATATGTGAACAAATATTCTAAAAAAAAAATCATTTTGGGTTGAATTTTCTCTTTTTTTTTTGCATGTTCGCCACCCGTTTTAGGTCTCATAATAAATATATAGTTTTTAGCTGATAAATTATGCTTTTTTATCGATTTTCTTTTAGGGTTCGTTACGGAGAAACTGATCAAATGGGTGTGGTGTATCATGGGAATTATCCGCAATACCTGGAGATGGGAAGAGTCGAATGGTTAAGGTCTTTGGGTATTTCTTACAAAAGCATGGAAGAAAACGGAATTATGTTACCCGTAATTTCCTTACAACTAAAATTTAATAAATCTGCGGTTTATGATGATCTTTTAACCGTGGTTACAAGACTTAAAAAAACACCCTCTGTTAGAATAGAATTTGACTATGAAATTTACAATGAAGCGGAGGAACTTTTAGTGGAGGCAAACACCGTTTTGGCATTTATAAATGCTAAGACCAAAAAACCGGTTAAATGCCCTGATTACCTGATGGATAAACTGCTAAATAATGATAATGATTCAATAGATGAACTAACTTAGTCTGGATGAAAATAGCTGTTAAAATACTAGTCATCTAATTTCGATATGGAGACTCCGTGGATACTCTTAATTATGTTTTCTGTCTGAGCCACATCCCTAAGTTTTACTGATATTTCAATAATACAGTCCAGTGACATTTCCTGCGTAATGATTTCTATTGGGTTTTGTTTAATTACCCGCATTACTTTGCTCAGCAGCGGATAACTGAAACATAGTTTATAGTTGACTTTAACCGACTTTTCTATAATTGAAGAAGATTCCAAAGCTAATTGTGCTGCTGTACGATAAGCTGATATAAGGCCACCAACGCCCAATTTAGTGCCTCCAAAAATACGAGCTACAGCTATCACAACATTGGTTAATCCAAAAGATTTTATTTGACCGTATATTGGAGCTCCTGCCGAATTAGTTGGTTCCCCATCGTCATTTGCTCTATGCCTTTGTTTTTCTATACCTATTTTCCATGCATAGCAAACATGATTCGCCGTTGGATGCTTTTTGCGAATGTTTTCTATAATTGGTTTTATATTCTTCTCATTTGTTACTGGAAAAGTATACGCATAAAATTTACTCTTGCGGTCTTTATAAAGGATGCCGTCTGATGCTTTGGATACTGTTCTATATATACCAATTTTATTTTCCATCAAAAGAATGCTACTAGAATGATACTTATAACGGCCAACACAATACCTCCCCAGTTTTTAGGGCTGATCTTTTCTTTGAATAATACAATACCGAGCAAGGTAGAAAACATTACAATGGCAACATTATTTAGTGTAAAAATGGAGGCACTGTTCAGCGTTTCATTTTGAAGCGCTCTTAATAAAAAGAAAATAGAGAAGAAGTTAGGAATCCCTAATGCAATACCCCCTAAAACATTTTTGAAATTGAGTTTTAAGGGTACTTTAAAAGATCTTAAAAGAATAAACAAGACTCCGGTACAAGCTGCAGCGCCAAAAACAGTCGCAGAAAATATTGGAAATTCATTGGTCGAAACATGATTTTCTTCCATGTATTTTATACTGGCGTCAATTATGCCGGAACCTAAAAACACCATCACAGGCAACAAAAGAGATCTTTTTTGAACTGCTCGGGGAGTATCTTTCACAGATGCAAAATATACCGCAGCCAGTGCCAGTGCAATACCGGATGTTTTAAAGAAGCCCAGTTTTTCGTTATATAATAACAGTCCTAATATCACAGGTATCACGAAAGACATTTTGGTGGCAACAGACGCTACCGATACTCCCAGGCGCTGTGAAGTCTTTGCCATAAGATTAAAGACCACGATAAACAGCACACCTAATAACAGCGTACCATAAAACCAGTCATTTTTTGGAATTTCATAAAACTGAATGGGCTTGTTATAAAATAGAATTCCTACGAGACAGGCGGTAATATAATTTATAATTATAGCATAAATAGTCTGGATCTTGTGTGTGTCAAATAATTTAAAAATTACAAATATCAGACTTGAAAAAAGGATGCTTAAAGAAAGGTCTAACATTTTAATATTTGAGTATTTAGGTCTAAAATATCCTCTTTACCAACCTTAAGATGCCAACAGTTAATACCTAATTCTGCAGCTGCAGAAGTATGTTCCTTACTGTCATCTACAAAAAACGTTTTATCTGCCTTGAGATTATTTGATTTTAGTACATATTCGAAGATAGCTGGTTCGGGTTTTCTCAAATTAATCTCATGAGATAAATAGAATTTTTCAAAACAGTTTTTAAAACGTACATACCTTTCTTTACCCATTCTCTGCTTTACAAATTCTATGTGCAATTCATTCGTATTACTTAAAAGGAAAAGACGGTAATCTTCCTCTTTGGCCAATTTTTCTATAAATTTTAATCGTTGTTCTGGGAAATCGAGAATTATGGAATTCCAGGCGTGAATTAAATCCAATCTGTTTGCTTTGGGAAACAAATGATTAGTTTGATCAAGGAAATGCTCAGTTGTTATTAATCCTTTTTCATAAGCTGCAAATAATGTTTCCAGTTCAGGGGTAAGGTTTTTAAAACCATATACCTGCATTTCCCTGGCAGTTGCTTGTTTGTCCAGGTTTATGAAGACATCTCCAAAATCAAAGATGATATTCTCAATCATGCAAGAGTGTCTTTATGGTATTATTACCCATGATTTCTGTATTAACTAGTTTGCCCTCAATATATGGCGCTTTTGTGCCGGTACCAAAGGCAATATCCCCAGTAATTATTCTCGCTTCATCCCATAGGCCGGCATTGATAAAAGTAGCTAAGGTGAGAGCCCCCCCTTCAATCAGGACACTGGATATATTTTTTTCAAACAATACCCTGCAGGTTTCTTCGGCTATATTCTTCTTAAAATCAATGATCTCGTATTCAACCCCTTCCTTAATCTTTGTTTTATCTTCCAGCTCAGTTAGAATTATAGTTCGGTTAGAATTGTCATAGATATTAAGATCCATTGGCAGTTTTAATGCTTTGTCAATAATTATTCGAATGGGGGAGGTCCCTTTCCATGAACGAACATCTAATCTGGGATTATCTAACAAAGCGGTGTTTGTCCCCACTAATATTGCCTGTTGTTCACTGCGCCATTGATGTACACGTTGCCTTGCATAGGAATTACTAATCCAATGCGGTTCTGGCTTTGCTTTACGCTTGTCTGTATTGGGGGCAATAAATCCATCTTTAGTCTCTGCCCATTTCAAAATAATATAGGGTCTCTGTTTTTCCTGAAAGGTCAAAAAACGCCTATGGTGCTTCCTGCACTCATCTTCTAAAACTCCTTGTAATACTTCACATCCGGCTTCCTTAAGCTTTTTTATGCCTCGCCCTGATACTTTAATATTAGGATCCTGAATACCTATAATCACTTTTTGCAAATTGTTTTTGATTATAAGATCGGCACATGGTGGAGTTTTCCCATAATGGGAGCAGGGCTCCAGGGTAACATAAAGAGTAGCTTCTTTTAAAAGTGATTTGTCAGCAACAGAATTTATTGCATTTACTTCTGCATGTGGACCCCCATATTGACTGGTGAAGCCTTCCCCGATTATTTTATCCTGATGGATTATAAGGCTTCCAACCATTGGATTTGGAGGGGAAGAGCCCAAGGCTTTTTTGCCCAATTCAATGCATCGACGCATATATTTTTCGTGTATCTTCACTTGGCAAAAGTAGGATATTCCAGAAGAATAAGGATACTATAGACATTCATGGAATACCTGATTTTTGTAGTTTTAAATTTGAAAGAATATAGCGTAAGAAAAAATGTTGTTAAAGGAAATAAAGGAAATATTTCATAAGGAATTGGATGAGTACTATCCCAAAGAGGAAGTAGACAGCATGTTTTATTTAATGATAGAGCACTATTTTGGGTTAGAGCGATTTATTCTGGCGATAGATCCCGGGATTGTTATTACTAAGGAGGAAGAACAAATTATGTTTGGGGGTTTGTCAAAACTAAAGAATGAACAACCAATTCAGTATGTTTTGGGAGAGACTACTTTTATGGATTTGAAAATTATGGTAAATGAGTCTGTTCTGATTCCAAGACCTGAAACAGAAGAATTGGTAAACTGGGTGCTTGAAGATTTTGAAAATATAGATAATAATCTTAAAGTCATTGATATTGGCACCGGAAGTGGTTGCATTGCAATTTCTCTTTCAAAACTAAAACCAAATATAGAGGCTACGGCAATGGATATTTCCAAATCCGCACTGGAAGTAGCCGAAAAAAATGCGCTAAAGAATGATGTGGATATTGAATTTATGCAAGCCGATATTTTAAAGATTGCCTCCTTAAAGGAAAACTACGACCTTATAATTTCTAATCCACCGTATGTCAGAGAAATGGAGAAAGACAAAATGCATACCAATGTCCTCAAAAATGAACCTTATTTGGCATTGTTTGTTCCTGATAAGGATCCCTTACTTTTCTATAGACCAATCGCCAAACTGGCAAAAAATAGTTTAAATCCAAATGGTGTTCTTTATATGGAAATAAATCAATATTTAGGTGAAGCCGTAAAATTGCTTTTGGAAGAATTCAGTTTTTCTGAAATTGAACTTAGAAAAGATATCTTTGGAAACGACAGAATGATTAAAGCTAAGCAAGCTGGATAAATTCAGAATGTATTTTAATTGTCTTTTTAATATTTTTAGAGTCCGGAGAACATTTAGTAAATGAATAGTATTGTAGTCTTTTGTGGTAGTAGTGAAGGAAACGACCCCCTTATATTGGATAGGGCTTATTCTTTGGGGAAGGAAATGGCAGAACGATCTATCAAACTCGTTTATGGAGCAGCGAGGATTGGTGTAATGGGTAAGTTGGCGCAGGGTGCACTGGATCATTCAGGAAACGTGATTGGAATTATCCCGGATTTCCTTAAACTCAAAGAAGTATTTCATACAGGTCTAACAAAATTGATCGTAACAGATAATATGCATGTGCGTAAATTGAAAATGCATGAAATGTCCGAAGGCGTAATCATGCTGCCTGGAGGTTATGGTACTTTGGAGGAATTTTTTGAAATGATTACATGGGCTCAATTGGGATTGCATCACAAACCTATCGGTATTCTAAATATTAACGGATTTTACAATAGTTTAATGGGGATGCTAAAAACAATGGTTGATCAAGGATTTGTCAAACAGGAAAACTATGATATGATACTTATAGACCATTCAATTAATGGTTTATTGGATAAGATGATGCATTATCGCCCTCAGCATGTACCCAAATGGATAAATAAAGATCAACTTTAATGACTATCAAGGAAAAAATTGAAGCCTTACGCCGCGAACTAAGGGAACACAACCATAAATATTATGTGCTCGCCAGTCCAACTATATCGGATTATGAGTTTGATATGAAATTAAAGGAGTTGCAGGCATTAGAGGAGCAGCACCCTGAATATATGGATACAACTTCCCCGACCATGCGAGTAGGAGGTACAGTCACAAAGAATTTTGAGACGGTAGTTCATGAGCA
Source organism: Eudoraea sp. (assembly GCF_049669105.1). Taxonomy (NCBI): domain Bacteria; kingdom Pseudomonadati; phylum Bacteroidota; class Flavobacteriia; order Flavobacteriales; family Flavobacteriaceae; genus Eudoraea; species Eudoraea sp. The sequence continues at coordinate 40,289 of NZ_JBATKE010000060.1, read as the reverse complement.
TAGGATGTATTCATTGGACAACTCTTATTCTAAAGAAGAGCTATTGGACTGGGAAAAGCGCGTGTTGCGCATTTTGGGAGATTCCGCGGTAAGTTTTACTTGTGAATTAAAGTATGATGGTGCCTCCATTAGCCTGACTTATGAAAATGGAGAACTTGTCAGAGGGGTTACAAGAGGTGATGGATTTCAGGGCGATGACGTAACTGCAAACATAAGAACCATAAAATCTGTGCCCCTAAGATTACGGGGAGATTTTCCGTCTAAATTTGATATTCGGGGCGAAATTGTACTACCCATAGATGGTTTCGCTAAAATGAATGAAGAGCGTATCAATAATGGGGAAGACCCTTATATGAATCCCCGGAACACGGCTGCCGGAAGTCTTAAATTACAAGACAGTTCACTGGTTGCAGAAAGACCTTTGGAATGCCTACTTTACGGAATTACTGGAAGTAATCTAAATTTTTCATCCCAATTTGAAATGCTTCTAAAAGCGCGTGAATGGGGTTTTAAAGTGCCTTCTGCGGCTAAGCTTTGTAAAACAACTGAAGAAGTGATGGAGTTTTTGGAGTATTGGGACATTGAGCGCCATAGTCTTCCTTATGAAACCGATGGTGTAGTGGTAAAGGTTAACAGCCTCCAGCAACAGGAGGAATTGGGTTATACAGCGAAGTCGCCCCGGTGGGCTCTGGCCTATAAATTTAAGACGGAACAAGCAGTAACAATTCTTAATAAAATCAGCTATCAGGTAGGTAGAACCGGAGCCATTACACCTGTTGCAAATTTACAACCAGTGCTCTTGGCGGGAACTACGGTTAAAAGAGCTTCATTGCATAATGCTGATCAAATAGCCAAGCTTGATATACGAGAAGGGGATACCGTTTATGTAGAAAAAGGTGGTGAAATTATCCCTAAAATTGTCGGTGTTGATTTGTCAAAACGCCCATTAAACTCTATACCCACCAGGTATATTACAAACTGCCCTGAATGTGCAACGGAGTTGATTAGAAAAGCAGGGGAGGCCCAGCATTTTTGTCCTAATGAAAGCAGCTGTCCGCCCCAGATTACCGGGAGAATCCAACATTTCATTTCCAGAAAAGCACTGGATATTGAAGGTTTGGGAAGTGAAACCGTAGAATTGCTATATAATGAGGGCCTAATAAAGAATTATGCCGATCTGTTTACACTAACAAAAGATCAGCTAATGCCTTTGGAGCGCATGGCAGAGAAGTCTGCCGAAAATTTGATTAATGGGGTAGCCGCATCTGTTAATATTCCTTTTGAACGCGTGTTATTTGGACTTGGTATACGATATGTAGGGGAAACTGTGGCTAAGAAACTGGCCAAGGCTTATAAGAATATAGATGCAATAATGGTTGCCACCGCAAATGAGCTGGAAATGGTGGATGAAATAGGGGAGAGAATTGCAGAAAGTACGGTGAATTTCTTTAGTGAGGAAAAGAACAGAGAACTCATAAACCGACTTAAAGAGTATGGTTTACAGTTTTCACTGACGGATGAACAGCTAGAAGGCCAAACTGAAAAACTTAAGGGTCAGACTTTTGTGGTTTCCGGGGTATTTGAAAAAGTAAGTAGAACGGAATTGAAAAAGAATATTGAAGATAATGGGGGTAAAGTAAGCTCTTCTATTTCTTCAAAGACTTCTTATGTAGTGGCGGGCGCTAATATGGGGCCCAGTAAAAAAGAGAAGGCAGATAAATTGGGGATTCCAATTATTTCAGAAGACGATTTTTTGGCAATGATCAATTAAAAACCCTCTTTTTAGAGGAAAAAGAGGGTTTAAAAAGTGTGTTTTACAGAATATTAATCTCCACTAAGCTCTTTATCGTATACCCATATTTCATCCCAACTATTATCCATTACCTGATCCATGTTTCGGACAAAGGCGTCCCATTTATCCTCCCCATGAACTTTAGAAAAAGTTTTCTTAAAGGTAGGCGCTTCATCGAACTCTGCCCAATTTTTATAAAAGCCTACAGTAGCAATGTGTCGGCCAATTTTTGACCCTTGTCTAAATTCGTTATAATAAACGCCCCATGCATTGTTACCTTCCATAGCTTTAATAGTTTTGCTAACCATGGTTAACATACTCTCTGCGTTATGAGAGTGCTCAAGATTAACTTCCCAATATCTGATAAATTGAATAGGGTAGAGTGAAGGATCATCAGTTAACATATCTGTATTAGACAGTTTAACATCGCCTTTCCAATATTCTCCGTGTTCCATTTTCTTTACATAAGCCATGACGTTATCTCGCCAATCTTCATCATGGCCTCCTGCAGATGGTCTGGAATCGAGGTGTGCATATTTTAGTGGTCCCATCATCCATACAATTTTGCCAATATCCGGGCCACTGGATATTTGGTAAACGGTAGTCTTATAAGGACCCTCTTTATGGTATTTTTGATTGTGAGCCCTCATGTTTTCACTAAGAACTTTTAACTTAGTGTTATCGGGTGTTAGTACAATAGATTCCCACATGGGGGCGTCTGCCTCCTGAGCCGTAGTTATTACCACTGTGCCTAGTAAGAACATAGCCATTAGCAAATAAGAAATCGAAGTTTTTTTCATAATAATTGTGTTAAGTTTTAGATTATTTTTATAGTAATTATCAAGAACGCTTTATTCTCTTTTTAATTCAAATCAAAAAGGACCAAACACGGGTAAAAATGTCCGAAGTAAGTATTTAATTTATCCAGGCTCAATATGAATACTCCGGGAAGTTTCCAGGAATTTTTAAAAACCCAACAAAATGAACATCCATCTGAGCTATGGCCATTACCATTAAAAGCACTTTGGTATGATGCCAAAGGAGATTGGAATGCATCTCATAATATTGCTCAGGATATTCCTTCTGATTTAGGTTCGTGGATACATGCATATCTGCATCGCAAGGAGGGGGATCGATTCAACGCTGATTATTGGTACAGAAGAGCAAATAAGCACTATCCAAATTCTACATTACGGGAAGAATTCCGAGTTTTGGTAGAATATGTCCTAAACAGCTAGATGCTGAATTGGTCCGGATAAGCCATAATCCCGATTGCAACAGATTTCTATAACTTAAACAAGTGCAGTTGTTCATCTACAATTTCAATACAAACCTTTTTCCCATATGAAAGCCCGGAAATTCTTGGCAGAATTAGCTCCAGGATTGTTAGTTCCTGAATATGATCAACCTTGGTAAGAGGATCAGGCATATAAATTAATCCTTTGTGCTCTATACCCCCGAAGAAAAGAATAACATCAAAAAAGTAAAAATTTTCAGGTGGGATATAATCAGACCATGGAACACTTTTAAAATAATATTTTGGCTTTCCTATTTTATGATGATAAGGTGAAATATCCAGATTGAGGGTTCCTAAAAAATAGTCAGACAGATCTAATCCTTTTTCTTTAAAATAGGGAAGTTGTTTATGCAATGTTCCCCTCGGATATCTTTGATTATCAGACTTACCCGAAGCTACCCCATGTCCTTCACATATCAGGCCATTTACTTTCATGACATTTTGAAAAATAACGATTTAGTAAGGATTAGACCGTAATAGAAATTCCCTCTGTCTGAATATTCTTTTTAGAATCAAAATAAAAATCGATTCTCCCCAGATTTATTCCATAACAGCCAACCTGATTCACTAAAACCGACTTATCTAAGCGATTTTGTCTAATAACGGGTTTGTCTAAAAATGTATGGGTATGTCCACCTATAATAAGATCAATATTATCTGTTTTTGCAGCTAGCTTTAAGTCACTTGGCCTTTGATCATCTTCGTAGGAGTAACCTAAATGTGATAAACAAATAACCAAATCACATTGTTCTTCTTTTTTTAATAGAGCACTCATATCCTGTGCAATTTCAATAGGATTAAGATATACCGTCTCTTTAAAAAGGTCTTCACCCACAAGGCCTGCAAGCTTTATTCCCAATCCAAATACACCAATTTTTATGCCATTGACCATAAATGTATTGTATGCTTCTACGAAGCCATTCATCACGGTATTGGTAAAATCATAATTGGCCGAGAGTAATTTAAACTCGGCAAATGGCAGCTGGGCTAAAAGGCCTTCAATACCATTATCAAAGTCATGATTGCCAATTGTGGCCGCGTCATATTTAAGCATGCTCATCAATTTAAATTCCAATTCTCCGCCATAAAAATTAAAATAAGGGGTGCCCTGGAAAATATCTCCGGCATCTAATAAAAGGGTATATGGATTTTCCTCTCGGATTTTTTGAATCAATGTGGCCCTTCTGGCAATACCACCCATATTCGGAAACGAATTATGTTCGTTGGGAAAAGGATCTATATGACTATGCACGTCATTGGTATGCAGTATCGTAATGCGTTTTGAATTTTGAAAATCACAACTATTCAAGCTAAGTCCACCCATACCTATGTATGCGCTGCTGGCAAATGAATTTGTTATAAATTCCCGTCTCTTCATTTTATTCAATTTTAATAAATCTGTCGTCCACTTTGGCAGTAAGGGTATCTACTTTTTTAAAATAATCAATCATTGCATTCCTAATCAAATAATTTAAATCAACCGTATTGAGACCATCCCCGAAAAATCCCATCTCGTTACCTCCATCTGCCAGATAATTTGAAGTAGCCACGTAATAAGTTCTATTTTCATCAAAAGGCAACCCCTGAATATTCACATCCTTAAGGGTTTCGTTATTATTCAAAACAATCTGTATACCTGCTATTGGATGCGGATTTTTTGCGTTTATTAGAAAGGAAATCAAATCCCGGACAGACTTTCCTTTAATTGCAACAACCACTATTGAATTATCAAATGGCATTACTTCATAAGCTGTTCTCGCACTTACCTTGCCTTCAGAAATTATACTTCGAATACCGCCGTAATTTGAAATTACAAAATCTATTTCATGTCCGGTTCTCGATTTGAAAATAGGATTAGCTTCGCTAAGGATAATATCAGCCATTAAGTTCCCTGCTGAGGTATTATATTTACCATCTTTCTTGGTGATTTGAGTAGGAGCAAAGGCCAATGTACTATCCAAAACCTCGTTCACACGCTTTCGATAGGGAGCTACGAAAATATCTATTGAATCTGTAACATTTATAGAATCTGTTATTGGCAGCTGCTTACCAGATATTTTACTAAGCTTTTTCGGTGCGTCATTGCAAGCGCAGAGACAAGTAATTGTTACAAAAATAACAAAATGTTGTATTTTTAAAATCATTATCCTTCTTATCTTAGCGTCATAGTTGCTTGGATATTAATTACATTTGCCTAAAGGTAAAGGTACATGTTTTTAAAGGCACTCAAAGATAAATTTAAATACAAATCCGGGTTAAAATATTTAAAGGAACAATTTGAAAATCCGCCAGAAGCGGTTGTGCGCAAAAATGGTATTACATCAATTGCCATAATTGTAGATCTGGATAAATTTGATAAAGCGGAATTGTTTTATGAATTTGTAGAAGACTTTAAACTAAGGCCCAATGCGGTTAAAATTATTGGTTATAAAAGCTTTTACGATAAAAATTCACCTTATGCAACTCCTGTTTTTTCAGATAAGGACCTTGGCTGGCATGGAGCCATAGAGAACAGTTATGCCCTGGAGTTTTTGAGCAGGGAATATGACATGTTGGTAAATTATTATAATCAGGAGAATTTAATGCTCCAGTTGATGTCTATAAAGACCAGAGCAAGAATTAATGTTGGTTTTGCGGAGATAGACGAAAGACATAATGATCTGATATTAGAGACATCGCTCACAGACTTTAATACTTTTAAGAGAGAGCTTAAAAAATATCTTAAAGTGTTGGGCGAAATTGATGCTTGATTTAACTATGAAAAATTTATTAGGAACCGGGGTTGCATTGATTACTCCCTTTAATCTTGATTTATCTATTGACATTGACGCCTTAAAACGCGTCGTAAATTTTTGCATTGAAGGAAATATTGATTACCTCGTTGTTTTAGGTACCACGGGGGAATCTGTAACACTTACCAGTGCTGAAAAACAATTGGTAATTGATGTGGTAGTTGAAGAAAACGCCGGAAGACTTCCGCTTGTTGTTGGCATAGGAGGCAATAACACACATCTTTTAACTGAGGAATTACTTCAATCCAATCTTAAGGATTTTACGGCTGTTTTATCCGTATCACCTTACTACAATAAGCCTACTCAGGAGGGGATTTACCGCCATTATAAAACTTTGGCACAAGCCTCTGAAAAGCCCCTCATTTTATACAATGTGCCTGGCAGAACTGGAAGTAATATTGAACCGGAAACGGTTCTCAGACTGGCGAATGATTGTTCCAATATTGTTGGAATAAAAGAAGCTTCAGGGGATATGACTCAGTTGAAAAGACTGATAAATATATTACCCTCAGATTTTTTGGTGATTTCAGGTGATGATTTTACAGCATTACCAACCGTAACAGAAGGAGGAGCAGGGGTTATTTCCGTTTTGGGACAAGGTCTTCCAAATGAATTTTCCAGAATGATAAGGCTGGGATTACAAGGTAAGGAAAAAGAAGCCTATGCTTTGCACAATGCGATGATAGAGGGAATGAAATTAATTTTCCAGGAGGGAAATCCCGCAGGGATTAAATCGGTTTTGGAAACTCATGGTATTTGTGGGCCAACAGTGCGTTTACCATTGGTAGAAGCATCATCAAAACTAAAAGGGCATATAAATGAGTTTATGAGGACTTTTGCTAAAATCAGAGCTTAGGTTAATGGTCGAATTTTATCTCGAAACCGCAATTTGTCGTATTACAGTAGAAATGAAAAAGCCAAAATTGGGTTAAAACTTCATTAAAATTCCTTTTTAATGGCCTTTCAGGTAGTATCTTAGTGCTTAATTAATGTTTTTTATTCCGCCAATTATTACTAATTTTGCAAAATGTTTTTTAGAATCAAGAATCTTTTTTACTTACTCATAATCAGTATTACCTTAAATGCATGTGGTGAATACCAGAAGGTATTAAAAAAGCCTAATACTAAGGCAAAGTATGAACTTGCAGAAAAGCTATATAATGAAGGGGATTTTAAAAAGGCAAATCGCTTATTAGAACAAATAGCTCCGGGATATGTGGGTAAACCACAGGGAGAGCGGGTAATGTTCTTTTTTGCCAACAGTTACTATGAAATTGAGGATTATAATTTTGCAGGTTATCAGTTTGAACGTTTTTTAAAGTCCTATCCAAAAAGTGATAAGGCCTCTGAAGCTGCATTCCTTGGAGCCAAAAGTTATTATATACTTTCACCCAGGTATTCTGTAGACCAGACTGATACGGACAAGGCCTTAACCAAATTGCAGTTGTTTATTAATCTTTACCCTGAATCTGAGTACTTTGCTGAGGCAAATATTATGGCAAAGGAATTAACAACTAAGAAAGAAAAGAAAACTTTTGAAGTTGCCAAACAATTTACAAAACTTGGAAAGTCATATATTTTAGATTATAGCGTTTCCGCAATAGCGGCCTTAGATAATTTTATTTCAGATAACCCCGGATCAATTTATCACGAGGAGGCTCTTTATCTTAAAATCGAAGCAACAACGAATATAGCTTTAAACAGTACAGAGAATCGCAAAAAAGAGCGTCTGGAGGCTGCAAAAATGGCATATAATAATTTGTTCAAATACTTCCCGGAAACCAAATATGCAGAAGATGCCAATGATTTGATTGAAGAAGTAGTTGAACAATTAAATAATTATTCTGAACAAGAAAACCTTTCAAAATGAACATGAACGATTTGAAGAATTCCAAAGCCCCGGTATCTACCGTTACCATCAACAGAAATGAGTTTGATGAAAAGACAAATAACATTTATGAGGCTATATCCATAACTGCCAAAAGAGCAATCCAGATTAATTCTGAAATTAAAAAGGAACTTCTGGAAAAGCTTGAAGAATTTGCAACTTATAGCGATAGCCTTGAGGAGGTATTTGAAAATAAGGAGCAAATTGAAGTTTCAAAATTTTACGAAAAACTCCCCAAACCACATGCTTTAGCGGTATTGGAATGGCTGGAAGATAAAATTTACTATAGGAATACAGAGAAAGACCAGCAGTAATATGTTAGGCGGCAAGAAAATCCTTTTGGGTATTACCGGGGGTATCGCTGCTTACAAAACCACTTTTCTGGTTAGATTGTTTATCAAAGCGGGCGCTGAAGTTAAGGTTATCTTAACTGAGAGCGCTCTTTCATTTGTTACCCCTCTTACCTTAGCTACCTTATCAAAGAATCCTGTACTTACCAGTTTTATCAAGGAAGAGGAAGCGAGCCTGGATTGGAACAACCATGTTGATCTTGGCTTGTGGGCTGATATAATGCTTATTGCTCCCGCTACAGCCAATACCCTGAGTAAAATGGCAAGTGGCACCTGCGATAATTTATTACTGGCTACCTACCTCTCCGCTAAATGCCCGGTATTCTTTGCTCCGGCAATGGATCTTGATATGTATAAACATCCAACAACAATAGCGAGTCTGAAAAAATTACAGACTTTTGGTAATATCATGATTCCAGCAGGTAAAGGTGAATTGGCAAGCGGATTATTTGGGGAAGGACGTATGGCAGAACCAGAAGATATTGTGCAGTTTATGCAGGAATATCTTTCCAGTAACTTGCCACTAAAAGGGAAAAAGTTATTGATTACAGCCGGACCCACATACGAAGCCATAGACCCTGTGCGCTTCGTTGGCAATCATTCCTCGGGTCTTATGGGGTTTGAATTAGCGAAAGCAGCTGCCAGACTTGGGGGAGAAATTGTGTTGGTATCAGGCCCTTCCCATTTAATATTGGATAACCCGGCCATAGAAATAATTAGGGTGGTATCTGCTCAGGAAATGTTTAATGCCGTTCATAAGTATTATAAAGAATGCGATATTGCTATATGTGCTGCTGCAGTATCTGATTACAGGCCTAGTAAGGTTTCCGAACAAAAAATAAAAAAAGAATCTGAAACCCTTCAAATTGATTTTGTTAAAAATAAAGATATTCTATTATCAATGGGAGATCAGAAGAAGGATCAATATTTAGTGGGCTTTGCATTGGAGACTGAAAACGAGCTTGAGAATGCCAAAAAGAAATTAATAAAAAAGAACTTAGATGCCATTGTTCTGAATTCGCTTAATGACGAAGATGCCGGGTTCGGGAAAACAACAAACAAAATAACATTTATAGATAAGAATTTAGAGATAAAAACGTTTGAAGTTAAGAATAAGGCTGAAGTAGCCATAGACATATTGAACGAAATCATCAGCAAGGGTCATGCGTAATTTTTTAATTCTCCTATTTAGCCTTCTTTGTGCTAATTATATTAGTGCCCAGGAACTTAATTGTACAATTACAGTTAATGCAGATCAGGTAAACCAGACAAACAGACAAATATTTGGAACTTTAGAACGTGCATTGAATGATTTTGTCAATAAAAGCCAATGGACGAATAGGGTTTACAATGAAAATGAGAAGGTTAATGCCAGGATGTTTATCACAGTAACGGACTACACATCTGACAGATTTAGTGCAAATATTCAGATTCAGTCTTCTCGTCCCGTATTTAATACCTCTTATGAAAGCCCTATTTTTAATTATAAGGACAACCAGTTCAATTTTCGATATATTGAGTTTGAACCTTTGGTTTATAACCCGAATGTTTTTGATTCTAATTTGGTTGGCGTTATCTCCTACTATGTATACATAATACTCGGTTTGGACGCAGATACTTTTGCACTGGAGGGTGGTACGGAATTTTACAAAGAGGCACAGCAAATTGTAACCCAGGCTCAGGGCAGCAGTTTTTCGGGCTGGAGGCAAACAGCTTCTGATAACAGGACACGATTTGAATTGGTTGATAACCTCCTGTCAAATACTTTTAGAGAATATAGAATTGCCATGTATAATTATCACCGAAAGGGGTTAGATATTTTAGGGGACAATAATAGCACTGGCAAGCAAGTGATAGCAGGCTCTATGAGGTTGTTTGAGACTTTAACGCAAAGAAGACCTAACGCATTTTTAATACAAACTTTCTTTGATGCCAAATCTGAGGAAATACAAGACATATTTTCTGATGGGCCTAAAGTAGATATTGTTGCCCTAAAAGAGACCTTAAATAAAGTAGCTCCATTTTATTCCACAACCTGGGATGAAATAACATATTAACCACTTCATTTTCATTCCAATAATAATTTATCTTTACAGACCATATTATATAATATAGCTGTGCTGATAAATCTGTCTATAAAAAATTATGCATTAATAGATAATCTCAATGTAAACTTCACAAGGGGATTTACTACTATTACGGGTGAAACGGGAGCTGGAAAGTCAATTCTTTTAGGTGGCCTTTCCCTGGTTTTAGGGAAACGGGCTGATATGACTTCTCTAAAAGATAAAGGAAGCAGATGTGTTATTGAAGCCATTTTTGATATCAAAAATTATAATTTAGAATCATTTTTTAGTAAGCATGATCTGGAGTATGATTCCAATACTATTGTGCGCAGGGAAATTCATCCTGGCGGTAAATCGAGAGCATTTGTAAATGATTCTCCTCTTACACTCGATATATTAACACAACTGGGCAAACGACTTGTTGATATTCATTCACAGCACCAGACATTGCAGTTGACTGAGCACGATTTTCAGTTAAAATTGATTGATGCTTTTGCAGACAATACAAAGATCCTGAATTCATACAATACTAAACTGGCAAAATACAAAGCTACTTTACAGGAATTTGATGAGCTTATTGAGTTTCAAAAAAATGCTAACAAAGAGCATGATTACAACACTTTCCTATTAAATGAATTGGATGCTGTGTATCTTGAAGATGGGCTTCAGGAAAAATTGGAGGATCAATACCAACAATTAAATAATGTTGAAGCCGTTCTAGAAAACCTATCCAAAGGAAATCATCTGTTGAGGGATGAACAAATGGGGATTGTAAGTTTACTGCAGGAACTTAAACTTATATCAGGAAAGCTATCGGTAATTGGAAGCAAGTTTGCAAATCTTAAGGAACGAATTGATTCAGTTTTTATTGAATTAAAAGACATTGCCGAAGAAATACAAATTCTGCAGGAATCTATTGAACCTGATCCGGGGAAACTTGAGGAAATTAATACTAAATTACAGGTTATATATGACCTGCAAAGAAAACATGACGTATCCAAGGTCTCTGAATTAATTGTTATAAGAGAATCACTTACAAACAAGGTTAGTGCCACACAAAATCTTGAAGACGAAATTCAAAATAAAAGAAATTTACTTGAGGTACAAAAGAATGAGTTGGATAAAGACGCCAATTTGTTATCTGTTCGACGAAAAACAGTAATTCCGGAAATAAAGGAAAAACTTGAACATTCTTTGCACTCCCTGGGTTTACCCAATGCTACTTTCAATATTGAGGTTATTCCAACTGAAGATTATAAAATAAACGGCATTGATACGCTAGTCTTTTTGTTTTCCGCAAATAAAGGGTCGGATTATAATACTTTAAAAAAGGTTGCTTCTGGAGGAGAACTATCTCGTATTATGCTTGTAATTAAATCGATACTTGCCCGCTACGAACAATTACCGACTCTAATGTTTGATGAGATAGACAGTGGTGTTTCCGGTGAAATATCAAACCGAATGGGCGATATTATGCAAGAAATGAGCCGGAACATGCAGGTTTTTTCTATAACGCATCTTCCTCAAATTGCTTCCAAAGGGGATCATCATTTTAAAGTATTTAAAACAGATAAGGGCGATAGTACTCAAACGCAAATGAAAGAATTGCTGGAGGATGAAAGAGTATTTGAATTGGCGGAAATGCTTGGAGGAAAGAGCCTGTCAGAATCAGCTCTTGCACATGCCCGGGAGCTTTTGAATTAAAAAGGTAAAACGAGCCTTTAGTTTTATTTTTCCCTTTCATAGTGTGTTTCAAATATCCTATTGGAGCGGTTTAGTTTCTACTTTTTTAGATATCTTTGACATCAAATAAATACAAAGGACTTTAACATGGCATATAACTTATTAAAAGGGAAGAAGGGAATTATTTTTGGAGCACTTGATGAAAATTCAATTGCATGGAAAACGGCCGAGCGTGTGCATGAAGAAGGAGGTATATTTGTTCTCACAAATGCGCCAATTGCCATGCGTATGGGTCAGATTAATGCCCTGGCAGAGAAAACTGGTTCACAAATAATTCCTGCAGATGCCACCAGTGAAGACGACTTGAATAATTTGATTGCAAAGTCAATGGAAATACTGGGGGGAAAACTGGATTTCGTTTTACACTCAATTGGTATGTCGGTTAATGTCCGTAAAGGTCGTTTATATACGGATGAAAAATATGATTTTACAACCAAAGGGTGGGATGTTTCTGCACTTTCATTCCATAAGGTTATGCAAAGTTTATACAAAGCAGATGCAATGAATTCATGGGGAAGTATAGTGGCATTGACCTATATGGCTGCGCAACGTACTTTTCCGGATTATAATGATATGGCAGACAATAAAGCTTATCTTGAATCTGTGGCCAGAAGTTTTGGCTACTTTTTTGGCAAAGAGAAAAAGGTAAGAGTTAATACAATTTCTCAATCTCCAACCCCAACTACAGCTGGACAGGGTGTAAAAGGTTTTGATGGCTTTATTAATTATGCGGAAAAGATGTCTCCCTTAGGTAATGCAACTGCTCAGGATTGTGCAGATTATACCGTATCTCTCTTCTCAGATCTTACAAGAAAAGTGACGATGCAGAATTTGTTTCATGATGGTGGTTTTTCAAATACAGGTGTAAGCCAGGAGGTAATTGATCATTTTACTAAATAACAGCATCTAAAATATTAGAAAGCCATCCTGCACTGGGGTGGCTTTTATGTGTATACCCTTATTTAGATATGGAACTTTCTTTTTCTTTAATCATTCCTGTATTTAACAGACCTGATGAAATTCGCGAACTGCTGGAGAGTTTGTTGTATCAGTCTTATGATAAATCCTATGAAATAGTCATTATTGAAGATGGCTCTGTTACAACGGCCAAATCTGTTATTGAAGATTATAAAGGATCATTAAATATTACTTATCTTTTCAAAGATAATACAGGGCCAGGAGATTCCAGAAATTTCGGTATGCAGCAAGCTAAAGGAAATTATTTTATAATATTGGATTCAGATTGCGTAATTCCTGTCAATTATCTGGAAAAGGTAGCAGTTTCCTTAAACAGCAAATACGTTGATTGTTTTGGTGGCCCTGATGCTGCACATGAGTCATTCTCAAATATCCAGAAGGCCATAAATTATGCCATGACTTCTATTTTCACTACTGGAGGTATCAGGGGGAATAAGAAAACTGTCGATAAATTTCAGCCCAGAAGTTTTAATATGGGGATTTCTAAAAAGGCTTTTGAAGATTCGGGAGGCTTTGGAAATATACATCCGGGAGAGGACCCGGACCTAAGTATGCGGTTATGGGAAAAAGGGTATGAAACCAAATTAATTAGAGAGGCTTTTGTTTACCATAAGCGAAGAATAAGTTTTAATAAATTCTTATTGCAGGTTAAAAAGTTTGGTATGGTACGTCCAATTCTTAATAGCTGGCATCCAGGTTCTTCCAGAATATTCTACTGGTTCCCTTCCCTTTTCTGTATAGGGTTTATAATATCTATAGCAGGGTTGTTCATTGGGTCGGCAAGATATCTATGGCCCATTATACTTTATGCCGCATATTTTGCGTTTATTTTTTTAGATGCCTTAATAAAGAATAAAAGCCTTGTAGTTGGCCTTTTGGCCGTTATTGCCGTTATGATTCAATTTCTCGGCTATGGTTATGGTTTTCTAAAATCAGTAATCTTGGTTAATTTTACCAAAAGTAAACCACAGGAACTTTTTCCCGAATTATTTTTTAAGCAAATTTAATGGAACAGAAAGACATCAAAAGAAGTAATGACAAAAGAAAGATAAATATCTTTTTAATCTTCCTTCTGTGTTCTTTCCTGGCCTGGCTTGTAAGCAGATTATCTGAGACCTATGTTGACCGGACTACTTTTGACCTGGAGTATATCAATGTACCGGACAGTCTCCTTTTAGCTGACAATTCTTTCAAAAATGTTGATGTAAGACTTAGAGCCAGTGGGTTTCAGTTCTTAGGGTTTTATTACAATAGAAAAAAAATTAAGATTGATCTATCTACTATGGCTAATAATCAATCAGATTTTTACGTTACCCAACTTGATTTCAGGAAACAGATAGAGAGCCAATTATCTGCTTCTATGACCCTTTTAGAATTAGATAGGGATACGCTGTTTATAGATTTTTATAAAGTTGAATTAAAAGAGGTTCCCATCACTCCAAATATTAGCTTAAACCCGGCCCAGAATTATCTTGTAGACGGGAAATTAAAGATAGAGCCTTCACTAATCTCAATAACAGGACCAAAAAAGGAGTTGGACGTTGTAAATTCAATCTCAACGACGGAAGTTGAACTCAATGAAATTAGTGAGGATTTTTCCATAGTAGTTGACTTGGTTTTGCCAGAAGAACTAAAGAACTCTGTACTTTCCATAAAAAAAGTAAGAATCTCCGGGAATGTTTTTCGATTCTCTGAAAAGTTACTAGAAATTCCAGTGGAGGTTATTAATCTTCCGGAGGGAACTCAGATAAAAACTTTTCCCAACACAATTGCAGTACTTTGTAAGGCCAGAATAGATCGATTAAAAGATATTAACCCTTTAGACTTTAAAGTTGTGGCTGATTTTCAGGAACATAGAGGTGATAATCAAAATCTTCAGGTAAGCCTAATTGAACAACCCAACGATGTGTATAGTGTTCAACTAATGATGAATGAAGTGGAATTTATTCTGAAACGTCAATGAATATTATAGGATTAACAGGTGGGATTGGCAGTGGAAAAACAACAGTGGCCAAAATGTTTAAAGAATTGGGTGTTCCTGTTTATAATTCAGATTTGAGGGCTAAAAAGCTAATGAATAATTCTAAAGAGATTAAAACTGCTGTTATTAATCTGTTGGGAAAAGATTCATATGTACTGGATAGCTTAAACAAAAAGTATATAGCGGATAAGGTTTTTAACAATAAGGAATTACTTCAAAAGCTGAACGCAATAGTGCATCCGGCTGTTAAAAATGACTTTATGGCGTGGGTAAAAAGGAAAAAAACTCCATATGTGATCCAGGAGGCAGCAATACTTTTTGAAAACAATTCCTATACCAATTTTGATAAGATAATACTTGTAAAGGCCCCAAAAGAAGCCCGTTTAGAAAGAATAATGGCAAGAGATAATGGTTCAATGGAAGAGATCTTGGCACGAATGGAGAATCAATGGGACGATTCTAAAAAAATTCCTTTATCTGATTATATTGTCGAAAATATAGACTTAGATCAGACTAAATTACAAGTTGAACAGATTCATCTCCAACTTACCAAAATAGTAGTCTAACGGCTTTTTTAACATTTTTGTTAAGGTTAGGTTAAACAGGCGATTCGCTAAATGTTAAATTTTTAAATTTACTAAATAGATGAATAAGAGATTATTTGTTAGTCTGGTCATATTAATGAGTCTCTCTCTTATTGGGATTATCTCTGTACAACTGTATTGGATAAAAAGTTCTGTTGAAGATAAAGAAGAGCAATTTTCAAATGCAGTTTCAGAAGTTCTTAATAAAGTAACGGACAAAATTGAAGACCGTGAAATGGACGACTATTCTGAGAGATTTTTAAATCTTAAGGATAGTGTAGGGGAGTTTAAAAGTTCCCATTTGAGTAACATATTTTTTATTGATCGTGATTTAAATTCTAACGAAATTCTATTTTACTCGCATGGAATTTTGGAAGAAGATTATAATATCGGATCTACGTTCTTTGACAATGGCAATGGTAATGATACAACAACAATAAAAAATTACACCAGTAAACGTACTAAAACAGTTTATAAGGAGGATTTTGGATTGGATGGTAAAAGCTATAAACTAAATCCGATACAAAAATTGGAGAAAGTAGGTGGTTTATCATCCATAGACAAGGCAATTTTTGACGATGTCTATAGGGAATATGCAGAAAAAGTTCCAATTCACAAACGTGTTTCAAAGCAAGAGATAGAATTATTACTGGACCGTGAGTTGGAAAACCGGAATATGGATATTGAATATGAGTATGGAGTCTATAGCAAGGGTCTGCCTACTAAAGTAAAGTCTAAAAGATTCAAATTTGGAGGTACAACAGTTTATAAAGCTCCATTCTTTAAGAACAGTGAGGGAATAAGTAATTTTACACTCTTGTTGTCTTTTCCCAAAAAGAAGAAGTTCTTACTTCAAAATATTATGGGAATGGCGATTTTATCTTTGGTTTTCACTCTTATAATAGTTGTGGCATATTCGGGGGCAATTTATCAGTTAATTAGACAAAAGCAAATCTCAGAAATAAAGTCAGATTTCATTAATAATATGACACATGAGTTTAAAACACCCATTGCTACAATAAACTTGGCGGTTGAAGCGATCAAGAATCCTAAAATTATTGGAGATCAGGAAAAGGTACAACGGTACCTGCAAATGATAAAGGAAGAAAACAAAAGAATGCATGCTCAGGTTGAAAATGTACTTAGGATCTCGAAACTAGAAAAAAATCAATTGGATATAAGTAAGGATAGGGTAGACATTCACGACATTATTAATAAATCAATTACTCATGTTCAACTTCTGGTAACCGATAGGGGAGGGTATATTCACACCCATTTAGATGCTATAAGATCTGAAGTGTTGGCAAATGAAATGCATTTTGGAAATGTGATAGTAAACATCCTGGATAATGCTGTGAAGTATTCACCAGAAGCACCTAAAATTGATATTTTCACTGAGATTGCCAATAATTATATTGTCATTAAAATACAAGATCAGGGTGCAGGAATGAGTAAAGCGGTGTTGAAAAAAGTATTTGAAAAATTTTATAGAGAACACACCGGAGATATACATAACGTTAAAGGACATGGGCTAGGGTTGGCTTATGTAAAAAAAATAGTAGAGGATCACCAAGGGGAAGTTTATGCTGAAAGTGAAAAAGATAAAGGAAGTAGCTTCTATATTAAACTACCATTAATTTAATAATTTATGGAAACAGCAAACAAAAAAATACTTTTAGTCGAAGACGATCCTAACTTTGGAATCGTGTTAAAGGATTACCTATCCATGAACGATTTTGATGTTACTTTGGCAAAAAACGGCATGGAAGGTTTTGAAAAGTTTAAAAAAGACAATTATGACGTCTGTATATTGGATGTGATGATGCCTTATAAGGATGGGTTTACCCTGGCAAGGGAAATTCGGGAGAAGAATGAGAACGTTCCAATTGTTTTTCTCACAGCCAAAACTATGAAAGAAGATGTTCTTAAAGGTTATAAAGCAGGTGCTGACGATTATTTGAACAAACCATTTGATTCAGAAGTTTTGCTTATGAAATTAAGGGCTATTCTTCAGAGAAAGGCTTCTAATACCTTGGCTGACAGTAAACAATTTGAATTTAATATTGGAAATTTTCACCTAAATTCTAAGTTAAGGTTTCTAAAATATAAAGACGAAGAGCCAATAAAACTCTCGCCAAAGGAAAATGAATTATTAAGATTGCTGGCTTTGCATGAGAATGATCTTATGCCCAGGGAGTTGGCCTTGACTAAGATATGGCGTGATGACAATTATTTTACATCCAGAAGTATGGATGTTTATATCGCCAAATTGCGGAAGTATCTTAAAAGAGATGATGTGGTGGAGATTCTTAATATTCATGGCGAAGGATTCAGGCTGGTAGTAAAAACGCAGTAAAATATAATAAATAAGGTGAATTAGGCATCCAATAATGGATGCCTTTTTTATTAGTACTTTATTAACTCTAAGATTCGGTTAACTATTTTCTCAGGAGGCATATTTATTGAAACATTTATGGCCTTTTGGGGTACCTCCAGGGTTTCAAACTGAGATTTAAGAAGTTCTGCAGGCATAAAATGACCTTTTCTTTGGCGCAAGCGGTTCATTACGTCTTCAAAAGAACCACTTAAATAAATCCACCTTGCATATTCCTGAAGATTTGCGTCTAATATACGCCTGTAGGATTCTTTCAATGCAGAACAACCTATAATTGCACCTTGTTCACGCTTAGCAAGGGCTATTTCATTTAATCTTAATAACCAACCCATTCGATCATTATCAGTTAACGGTTGTCCGGAGGCCATTTTTTTTACATTGGTTTTAGAATGAAAATCATCCCCATCATAAAAAGGTATTTTGAGTTCATTTGCCAGTAAGCTCCCAATAGTAGATTTACCACAGCCTGAAACCCCCATAATAAAATAAACTTTTGGATCCGCCTTTATCATTCTAGATGGTGTTTTTCAAATGTATAATTTTATCCAGTATCTCATCAAATGGAGTAGCGAAGTCTACCCAAATAATATCCTTATTTTTTCCAAACCATGTCAATTGCCTTTTTGCAAACCGACGTGTATTTTTCTTTATTTCTGAAATAGCAAAATCAAGGTCCCATTTTCCATCAAAAGAGTTAAAAAGTTCCTTGTAACCTACAGTCTGTAAGGCATTTAAATATTTATGTTTATATAATGATCTGGCTTCCTCAATAAGTCCGTTTTCTATCATGGTGTCCACTCGCCTATTTATTCTATCATAGAGTACGCTTCTTTCTGCAGAAAGGCCTACTATAATGGATTTGAATGGTCGAGGAGGCTTTTCTTTATTTATAAAGGAAGAATAGGTTTTACCTGTACCAAGGCATATTTCCAGAGCGCGAATGACTCTATGGGGGTTTTGAATATCTACTTTAGCATAATATTCTGCGTCTAGTTCTTTAAGTTGATTTTGTAAAACTTCGATTCCTTCCTGTTTAAGAATTGAATTTAATTTGGTTCTGATTTCCTTATCAACCCTGGGGAAAGCATCTAAACCGTAAATAACTGCATCAATATATAAGCCGCTGCCACCCACCATGATGGCAATATTGTATTTCTTAAAAAGGATATTGAGTACATTTAAGGCAACCTTTTCAAAATCCCCTACATTGTATATTTCCTGAATACTCTTATGTTGAATAAAATGATGAGGTACGGATTCTAATTCATGTCTGGAAGGAACCGCTGTGCCAATGGACATTTCCTGGTAAAATTGTCTGGAGTCCGCGGAGATGATCTCAGTTTTGAAATATGTTGCCAGGTCTATAGCTAATTTTGTTTTCCCTATTGAAGTGGGCCCTACAACTGTGAGAAGGTATTTACCAGACATTATTCATCGCCTAATTTATGACCACAACTCCTGCAATATTCAGCATCCCTGCGTAGAATTTCAGTGCCACAGGAAACACAACTCCTCCCCATATCGGCCTCCTTAATATCCTTATTCATAGTAGTATATTCGGCTGACACAATACCTGTTGGAACAGCGATAATGCCATAACCAATAATCATAATAAAAGTGGCAATAATCTGTCCCAGTCCGGTTTCCGGTGAAATATCACCGTAACCAACTGTAGTTAAGGTAACAATGGTCCAATATACGCTATGTGGGATACTGTTGAACCCATGTTCTGGTCCTTCCACCAGGTACATGATCGTACCCAGTAATATGGAGATTACTAAAACAAAGAATACAAAAACAAAGATCTTGGTTTTGCTGGCCCGTAAAGCCCGCATTAAATTATTAGACTCCCCGACAAATCTTACCAGTTTAAGAATTCTAAAGACGCGCAATAAGCGTAAAGCCCTAAATGCTGTAATATACTGGGAACCGCCTATAAAATAGGACAAGTATTTTGGAATGGTAGAAAGAAGGTCAATGATACCAAAAAAACTAAAAACATACTTTGTTGGCTTTTTTATACAAATAAGGCGAAGGATGTACTCCAAAGTAAATAAAATAGTAACTGCCCATTCCGAAATATTAAGAAATGAATGGTATTTCGTATCTATTCTGGGAATACTCTCCAGCATAACAATAATTACGCTATATACAATTACTATTAATAGAACTATATCAAATAGCTTACCTGCCGGCGTATGAGTGCCATAAATTATTTCGTGAAGCTTATATTTCCAGCCTTTTTTTGGTTTGAATTCTGTCACGGGTTATTTTTCAATTCAATTATCTCAAGTACTTTTTTTTCTCTCAGGTATGATTCAATAATTTTTCTGGCATACCGGGAGTTATTCATAGGTGTAATAATAGATTCTAAGATATGAATATTATTAATTTGATAATTAAGGTTATAGAAACCCAAACCACAAAATTCCCCATTCTTGATTAGTATAGCACTGCGTTCACCAATTTCCCTGCCCTTGTCAATAATGATTATATTATCTGATAAAACATCACAGCCATTTATTTGTACAAGATGTTTTTTATTTGGGGATGCAACTTGTTTCCCTTGAATATTATATTTGGGTTTGTTCTTAATGAGTTCTTCATTTTCTTTTAGTAATGCCACTAATTCATTGCCAGTTTTTTCATAGGTAACCTTTTTGGTCTCTTTTTGAATTTGTCTGGCCAGGTCTCCACTTTTTAAAAAGTGACGGTTCAATCGTTTTTTAATATTGTTACTTTTGCCCAGGAAAATTATATCGCCATCTTTATTGTGCATGTAATAGACACCAACCTCTGTTGGCATACTTTCCACAATATCCAACTGCCTTTGTGAGAGTTCACCCAATGACTCTTCACGCACAATTTCTTTGATTATGGACTTATCACTGTCTTTAGTAAGTAAAAGTTTGAATAATTTTAATGTAGCCAGTGCATCGCCGTTAGCCCTATGGCGGTCACTAACTGGAATGCCTAATGAGCGTACCAATTTACCCAGGCTATGCGATTCCGCATCCGGGATCAATCTTTTTGACAAATCCACAGTGCACAGGGTCTTCCTCTCGAAATCAAATCCTAATCTTCGAAATTCTGTACGTAAGATTCTATAATCAAATTGAGCATTGTGAGCAACAATGACGGTATCTTTAGTAATTTCAACAATGCGCTTTGCCACTTCATAAAATTTAGGAGCAGTGCGCAACATTTTGTTATTAATACCCGTGAGATTAACTACAAAGGGTTGAATTTCTTTTTCAGGATTTACAAGGCTAATGAATTTATCTACAACCTTATGCCCGTCAAATTTATGAATGGCAATTTCGGTTATCCCTTCTTCATTATATTTTCCTCCTGTAGTTTCTATGTCAAGTATAGCGTACATACACTGTTTTAGAACAAAATTGTGGTATTCCTATTTAGATTAGTAATTTCTAATACCAAAGATACTACTTCCTATGCGTACCATTGTACTGCCCTGTCGAATTGCAATTTTATAATCTCCGCTCATACCCATGGACAGAACATTTACATCGGGTATTCTATTTTTTAATTTTGAGTAGATTGAATATAAATATGAAAACTCCTTAGCTACTTGTTCTTCGTTATCGGTAAAAGTAGCCATACCCATCAAGCCCTTTATATTCACATTTTTGAGATTTCCAAACTCTTCTGAACCTATTAATTCAAATAACTCTGTTTCATTAAGTCCAAATTTTGTTTGTTCCTGAGCGATATGCACCTGAAGCAAGCAGTTAATCTTACGATTATGTTTTATGGCTTGTTTGTTAATCTCCTTTAGCAGTTTTAGGCTATCCACGCCATGAATTAACGAGACAAACTCACCCATGTATTTTACCTTATTGGTTTGCACATGGCCTATCATATGCCATTCTATATCTTTGGGTAATTCACTCCATTTAAGAGCCATTTCCTGAATTTTGTTTTCCCCAAAAATACGCTGGCCAGCTTCATAGGCTTCCATTATTTCTTCATTGCTTTTTGTTTTGGATACGGCAACAAGGCTTATCTCTTTGGGAAGATCATCGAGGATTTTAAGTAGATTTTTTTTTATGGACACTTATTTTTTATTTGAAATTAGTCAATTATATGTTTTACATAATTACTCTACACTTTTCCTTATCTGCTAGTATTGGATGGCGTAAAGTTGAATCTTTAACTTACTGATGAACCTAAATCGTAGATAGCGAGTGCGCTTCTGAGCTTTGGTTCTATGTACGTACTTTTTGGAGGCATAACCAATCCTGCATCAGCTATTGCCTTTATCTCTTCAACGTCTAAAGGGACTAAACCAAAACCTACTGCAAAATTCCCACGGTCAATCTCATCTTTCATTTTAAGAACATTGCGTTTGCCATAGCCATATTGAATTCGTTTATCATTTCTTAAATCGTTTATTTGGAGGATGGGTTCAAGGATAGTCTTGTATAAAATCTGGGTATCGAGCTTACTAAGGGCATCCGTAAATTCATATCTGCTTTTCCGTAAGTATAAGGAATAAAATAAACCGTTTAGGTACATGCTAAAATGATGCTTTTTGCTTGGTCTGTACAATTGATCACCATGATTCGTGATTCTAAAAAATTTATCCAGTTTTACAAGAAATTCTTCTGCTGTAAGTCCGTTCAGATCACGTACCATTCTGTTAAACTCAAATATTCTAATCTCCGATTCGGGGATTAAGTAACTCATGATGAAATTGTAAGGTTCTTTACCAGTATGACCTGGGTTTTTCTTTTGCGACATAAGAGATAATAGATTCGAAGATGCACTTCTATGATGCCCATCAGCTATATATAAGGAATTTACCTTACCAAATTCATTCTGCAGTCGTGTTAAAGTACTTTTTCCTGAAATTTTCCATAGGGTATGTGTTGTCTTGTCAGGTGTTGTAAAATGACATTGCGGATTGTTTTTGATCTCTGAATTTATTATCATAGATATTTCAACGATATCCGGATAAATCATCAAAACCGGCTCGGCTTTGAACTGAACTAATTGGAGATAATTCGCAAATAATTTTTCCCGGTGTTCTAGTGTGTTTTCGTGTTTTTTAATTACAGAATTCCTGTAATCTTCGGTACTGGTTGCACATATAATTCCGCAGCAATTAAGATTGTCTTTTTCTATTTTATAAATATAAAAGCTTTCCTCATTGTCCTTTAAAAGGATTTTGTCTTCTAAAAACTCCAAATAACGGTTATGAATTAGTTTAAAACGTTCCTTGCCGGAGACCTTTCTGTTAAGCCTGTTACCTGGATTGATTATATGTAAAAAGGAAAATGGGTTGTAGTTTAAGACACAGTCTAATTCTTTTTTTGAATATTCTTCGTAAGAACGTGAAGCTACGAATGACACTTTATCCTTTGCCGGCCGTATTGCTTTAAATGGTTTTATAACTGCCATAGAACTATTGGGCAAATTGTTTGGCTACTTTTTCAGCCTTACGCGTTTCTGAATAGTCGTAAAATCCTTCTCCAGATTTAACTCCTGTTTTACCCGCCATTACCATATTCACAAGAAGTGGACATGGCGCGTATTTAGGGTTTTTAAACCCGTCATGCATAACATTTAGAATTGAAAGGCATACGTCAAGCCCAATAAAATCGGCTAACTGCAAAGGTCCCATAGGATGTGCCATCCCTAATCTCATTACCGTATCTATTTCAGATACACCCGCTACATTATTGTAAAGGGTTTCTATTGCTTCATTTATCATGGGCATTAGGATTCTATTTGATACAAATCCGGGATAATCATTTACTTCCGTGGCTATTTTACCTAATTTTTCAGAAATTTCCATCACGGTTAGAGTAACCTGATCACTCGTATTATAACCTCTAATGATCTCTACCAATTTCATTATGGGTACAGGATTCATAAAATGCATTCCAATTACTTTGTCTGGTCTTTTCGTAACTGCGGCAATTTGCGTTATGGAAATGGAAGATGTATTAGTCGCCAGAATAGCATTTTCAGGGCAATGGATATCCAGTTCTTTAAAGATGGCCAATTTTAATTCCACATTTTCGGTTGCAGCTTCAATTACCAGGCCTACTTCATTTACCCCTTCCTTCAGTGAGGTATATGTAGTAATATTCTTTAATGTATTTGTCTTTTCATTTTCAGTAATTACATTCTTTAACAGCATCCTATCCAGATTTTTGGAAATTGTTAAAGTCCCTTTGTCGAGGGATTCCTGCGAGATGTCAACCAAGTGAACTTTAAAACCATTTTGCGCAAATACATGCGCAATTCCGTTACCCATTGTACCTGCCCCTATTACTGCAATTGTTGTTATCATTTTATGCTGATTAATCAGTGAAAATTACTTAATGTCTTTTATACTCTAAACCCATTAGTTTTTGAAAGACGAGATTACCTGTAAAGCTACATTTAAAGCCTGAGTGCCCTGTTTTAACGTCACTACAGGGGTGCTATTATTATTTATAGCTGCTGCAAAGGTTTCCAGTTCATCCTGGATTGCATTGGTGTTCAGAATTTCAGGGTTTTCAAAATATATCTGTTTTTTATCTCCTTCTGCGTTCTGAAGTATCATATCAAATTCACCGGGCTTTTCAGGTGCGTCTTTCATTCTAACAACTTCCACCTGTTTTTCAAGGAAATCAACAGATATATAGGCGTCTCGCTGAAAAAACCTTGATTTCCTCATGTTTTTTAATGAGATTCTACTTGCAGTAAGATTAGCAACGCATCCATTTTCAAATTCAATTCTGGCATTGGCAATATCCGGGGATTTACTAATTACAGATACGCCACTTGCATTAATTCTTTTCACCTCGGAATTGACAACACTAAGAATTACATCGATATCATGAATCATTAAATCTAATACCACGGGTACATCAGTTCCTCTGGGATTGAACTCTGCCAGCCGGTGAGTTTCAATAAACATAGGATCCTTAATATTACTTTTAACCGATATAAAGGCCGGGTTAAAACGTTCTACGTGCCCCACCTGTCCTTTCACCTTATTCACATCCTCAATTATCAGAAGTTCCTCTGCTTCCTTCAAAGTGTTGGTAATGGGTTTTTCGATAAAAACGTGTTTTCCTTTTTCCATCGCTTTCTTCGCACACTCGTAATGAGATAAGGTAGGTGTGACAATATCTACAACGTCTACCTCGTCCATGAGGGAATCTATATTTTCAAAATAGGTATATCCAAATTCTGCAGCAACCTTTTCACCGTTCTCAGCATCCGGGTCGAAAAATCCAATTAAATCATATTCAGTTGATTCATTAAGAAGGCGCAAATGAATTTTACCTAAATGTCCTGCACCTAATACGCCAACTTTGAGCATAAGTTTATGTTTTTTCAAAAATAAGGAGATTAATTCTAAATTATGTCAATGTATCACTTGTAAAACACACCTATTTCCAATTTGATTTTCTAATTTTAGCAGCACAAAACCAAACTATTGAAAGATACTTTCAAACATAAGGGAATGCGCAATAAACTTGTAGACATTATTGCTGCCAAGAATATAAAAAATAAAAATGTTTTAGACGCTATCAGAGGGGTTCCAAGACATTTATTTATGGATAGTAGTTTTGAAGATCACGCCTACCAGGATAAAGCCTTTCCCATTGCTGCGGAGCAAACCATATCACAACCATACACTGTAGCCTTCCAAACGGAATTGTTAGAAATAAACCCTGGGGACAAAATATTAGAAATTGGAACAGGAAGTGGCTATCAGACCGCCGTGCTTTTGCGATTGAAGGCCAAGGTATTCACTATTGAACGACAACTGGAATTATTCAAAAAAACCTCTATATTTTTTAAGAAAATGGGATACAGACCCAAAAAATTTATTTTTGGAGATGGATATAAAGGTCTTCCTGAGGAAGCCCCTTTTGAAGGAATTATAGTAACTGCCGGGGCTCCGGAAATTCCTAAGGCCCTGTTATCTCAATTAAAAATTGGAGGTAAATTGGTAATCCCGGTTGGTCTGGATGATCAGATTATGACACGTATTATTAGAAAATCAGAGAAGGAATTTGAACGGCAGGAATTTGGCTCTTTTCGATTCGTTCCGCTTTTGGAAGATAAAAATTGATTAAATCACGTGATGTTTACTGAATTATTCAGAGCTTAGGCATTAAAATTCTTTTTAAGACGATCCAGATTTCTTTTGTTGTCCCTATCCTTAATGCTTTCCCTTTTGTCATATAATTTTTTACCCTTTGCCAGAACAATTTTAAGTTTAGCTAATCCCTTATCGTTTACAAAAAGATTCAGGGGAATAATGGTAAGCCCTGTATTTTTTACTTCTTTTTCCAGTTTTTTTAATTCTTGTTTTTTTAGCAGAAGTTTGCGGGCAGCTTTAGGTTTGTGATTAAAATGCGTGGCATGTGAATATTCATCAACTTGCATATTTATAACAAAAAGTTCTCCCTGTTCATTGAACTCACAAAAACTTTCTGTGATAGAAGCTTTACCCAGCCGAATAGATTTTATTTCGGATCCTGAAAGTACAATTCCGGCTATATAGGTATCCAGGAATTCAAATTCAAAACGGGCTTTTTTGTTTTTTATATTTATGGTTTTCTGCATAAGTGACAAAAGTAAGAACAAATACCAGAGTACGATATATTGGAAAACGAATTTATTTTTGTGAAAAGTGTAAATAAAGCAAGACTTTTACGATTACTATAAAAACTTATCTATGTTGAGATTTACAGTAATCATTTTTATCTTTATAACAATAGGTTGCAGGAACAGGAACTCAGATACTATTGATGTTCAAGATATTATAGACAAATCTATAGAAGTCTCAGGAGGTAATCTGTACTCATCATGTAATATATCTTTCACCTTGCGTGATGTTAGGTATGAATTAGAAAACAATTCAGGAAGAAAGATCTTAAAGCGAATTATAAATAATGATTCGACCACCATTTTGGATATTCTAAAGCATAATGGTTTTGAACGAACCATAAATGGGAACCCTGTAATTGTAGCCGACTCCATGGCCGCCAAATATTCAAATTCAATAAATTCTGTTCATTATTTCGCGTATCTTCCATATGGCTTAAATGACCCTGCGGTGAATAAAAAGCTTCTTGGTGAAACCCAATTTGGAGATAGACAATACTATAAAGTGGAAGTTACTTTTGATGAAAAAGATGGAGGCGAAGATTTTGATGATATTTATATCTATTGGTTTAATAAAGAGACGTATAAGCCGGATTACTTAGCGTATGAATTTAATGTAGATGGAGGAGGAACAAGATTTCGTGAAGCGTTTAATGAAAGGATAATTAATGGAATTCGGTTTGTTGATTACAATAATTATAAAGCTTCAAAAAATATTTCAGTATATGAGCTTGAAGCACTTTTTAAAACCAAAGAATTAGATCTTCTATCAACCATTCGCTTGGAAGATATTGAAGTTAATCCGGACAATTGCAATTGAAATTCAAACGATTGGCCGATACATTTTTACCAGTTACCTGGACAATAAAAAGACTCCCATTGTCATAATCATCCATGGCGTCATATTTATCTTCTCCCAGCACCTTGTTTACTAAATCTGGTGTTGAATTACTATGACCAACTATAAGAACATTTTTACCTAAATTATCCATTTTAAATTGCTCAATATCAATATTAGAAGGGTCATAATATTGAACAGTTATTTCCTTCTTAACAGAAGTTGGGGCAGCGGTCATAGTTGTTCTCTCGAAATCTGTTGAATAAATGGCATCTAGTTCAACATCATTCAATATTTCTGCCCAGTGCATAGCTCTTCCAAGGCCTTTTTGGCTTAATTCAGGATCAATGTCTTCTGAATTACTTCTTATCTTTTCTGCGTGTCGTATGAAATAATAAGTAGAAACCGCAGGCTCAACATAGGCATCTGATAATTTTTGGTCATCTTTGCATGCGATTATGCCTGTAAATAAAAAGGCAAAGATTAGAAGTTTAATTACTTTCATACTGGATTAGTTTATTTAACTTTAATGGTATGCTTAAATGTAACTGAATTTCGGTAAAATTAGTATGTTTAACCCTTTGTTTTTTCTGTAGTTATGTTGAAAAAAGCACTGTTTCTTTTTATGGTTTTGACCGTGCTATCTGTAAAATCTCAGGAGCCGGAATTACCATATGATTTCCGACAGCATAACCTTACAGAATTTAACAGTAGTCTTTTAAGCCCGGTATTTTCATTGGACAGGAATAATCCGCAATCAGTAGCATTGTGGACCAGATGGCAATGGCAAACTCCGGATAGTAGCCCCACAACCTTATTTTTAAATTATTCCAGAAAACTTAACGAAGAATCTGCCATTGGAGGAGGGTTTCTTCAACATAATACAGGTGTTTTTGTCAATACGGGAGGAGTATTGAATTATGCATATAATTTTGTATTGAATTCCAAAACCCAAATAACCCTGGGGATAAATGCCATTGGTTACCAACGAAAACTGGCCGAGGAGTTTATTATGGATCCGGGGTTACCAATATTTGAAGAAAAAAGCAACTTTATTCTTCAAATAGCACCAGCTGTTAAACTTCAGTTGAATGCTTTTAGTTTTGGTATCGCTATGGAAAATTTGATGGATAGAAACCTTACAACCAATGAAGGTAATGCCAGTGCTACGGGTTTAATTTATATGGGTCTGGCCAGTTATGATTTCCCTGTAACTATTTTTGGTGATTCCTCCACATCTTATATAAGACCAACTCTTTACTATAAGCGTTTACCTGATTTTGATAATCAAATAGGATTGAACACCTTTTTTTCTACACCAAAATTCTGGGCTCAATTGGGATATAATAATTTTTACGGCATCTCAACCGGAATAGGGGGACACTTCTTTAAAAAACTTTCCCTTGGGGCTTTGGTTGAATTTGGAACCAGTGCTGATATTAAAGGTGAGGACCCGAGTTTTGAAATTGTGACCGCCTTTAGTTTTGGACAACAAGTCTTTGAAGTTGAGGAGTTAGAAGATTTGGAGACAGAACAGCAACAGATAAACGAAGAATTAGCAGTGTTGGAAGCCCAAAGAAAACAAGATTCTCTGGCGGCTGTTAAGGCAGCAGAAATATTAGCGCTGGAACAACTTCAGAATCAGAAAAGTAAGGATTCAATTGCCATTGTAAGCGAGCAAATTGAATTGGCAAAAGCCCAAGAACTGGCAGAAACAAAAAGAAAAGACTCAATTGCACTCGTAAACCAACAAATTGAATTAGCCAAAGCTCAAGAACTGGCAGAAACCAAAAGAAAAGACTCCATCAGGATGGCTAAAGAGGCTATCGCGATTGCTGCCATAAAAGCGGGACAGGAGAAAAGTAGGATAGACTCCCTAAATGCTGTTAAACAGGCAGAAACATTGGCAGAGGCCAGAAAACTTAGGGAAAAGAATATGCAGGATTCTATTAATGCGCTTGAAAAAGAAAAAGCTATAGAAGAAGTAGTAGTATTGAAAAAAGGAGAAGTTTACGAGGAAGTGGCTTCTGAGGAGGGCTTAGAACCCGGTTATTATTTAATAGCTAACGTCTTTGGCACCAAAAAATACTTCGAAGCTTTTGTCAAGAAGTTGTCAGATGAAGGGTTGCAGCCAAAATCATTCTATCGTGCGAAGAATAAATATAACTATGTGTATTTAAAAAGGTATGATTCAATGCAGGAAGCAAGAAATGCAAGAGATTCTAAATATGGTGGGCGTTACGACGGTAAAACCTGGATTTATAGAGTCGTAGGTAAGTAAATAGCTATTTTTTGATTTCTTTTTTAACCAGAAGATCAAGATACGCAATTGTATTAATAAGATATTTCCTGTCACCTGTAATTGTTGCCATGGCTGTAGCTCCTTGAATCATTGTGTATAATTGTTTTGCAAATTGTAAAGGGGTAACAGGTAGTTTCAATTCATTGTTTTTTACCCCATTTTCCAGAATCAAAGCAATTTTCCCTTCAATTGTTCGTATTGTTTCATTGACTGCTGCCTTTAAAGTAGCATTATTATATTTGGCATCTACACCCACATTTAAAACGGGACAACCTCCCATGCTTGCTGTGAAAGAGTCATAATGGCGATAATAATCAGTAAGCGAAAATAGTTTTTCCAGGGCTGTACCTTCGATATTCAATTTATCATCAATGGCCTTCAGAAGTCGTTTGCTGTTATATTCAAAAGCGGCAATGGCAAGGGCCTCTTTATTTTCAAAATTACCATATAACGCTCCCTTTGTAAGACCGGTTGCTTCAGTAAGGTCATTCATGCTGGTTCCCACATAGCCATGCTTATTGAAGATAGGGGCTACAGTTTCAATAATATATGCAGTGGTTCTTTCAGCTTTGGTTGGCATGGGTCCTCTATTTTGTACGAAGATAAAAAATCTATATACTGTATGGTATTTTAATGCATAAAAAAAATGTACCCTATGCCGATGTAAATCGGAAGGGTACACTTTTCAATTATTAAAAGGATTAATTAACTAACTCACTTTGATTTCTAAAAACCAGACCGTCTTCAAAAGAATCTATTAACACAATACTATCTGCCTTAACTTTACCACCGAGTAATTCTTTTGACAGGCTGTTTAACACCTCTTTCTGGATCACTCTTTTTATAGGCCTGGCCCCGTATTGTGGGTCATAACCACGTTGGGCAAGGTAAGCAACGGCTTCTTCGGTTGCATCAATTGTGATATGTTGTTTAGAGAGCATTTTTTTAAGCTGCTCCAGTTGCAGTTTAACAATCTGTGTAATATCCTCTTTGTTAAGGGGAGTAAACATAATAATATCATCTATTCTGTTAAGGAATTCAGGTCGAATAGTTTTTCTAAGAAGCCCCATAACCTCAATTCGGGCAGACTCCATTGCCGAATATATGTCGTCCAGGACCTCAAATTTCTCCTGAATAATATGGCTGCCCATATTACTGGTCATTATGATAATAGTATTTTTGAAATCAGCAACTCTTCCCTTGTTATCTGTAAGTCTTCCTTCATCGAGTACTTGCAATAGGATATTAAATGTATCCGGATGTGCTTTTTCTATCTCATCTAAAAGTATCACAGAATAGGGTTTACGGCGCACGGCTTCGGTGAGTTGACCACCTTCATCATAACCGATGTACCCCGGAGGGGCCCCTATCAATCTACTTACTGAGTGACGCTCCTGATATTCGCTCATATCAATTCTGGTAAGTGCATTTTCATCATCAAACAGATAAGCAGCTAAAGTTTTTGCCAGTTCGGTTTTTCCAACACCGGTGGTGCCCAGGAATAAGAATGAGCCAATGGGGCGTTTGGCATCCTGTAAACCTGCTCTGCTTCTCCTGATAGCATCAGACACGGCCTGAATGGCCTCATCCTGCCCAACAACACGTTTGTGTAACACATCTTCCAGCTTCAATAGTTTTTCGCGTTCACTTTGTAACATCTTTTTAACTGGAATACCCGTCCATTTCGCGACTACTTCTGCAATATCTTCGGTAGTTACTTCCTCTTTGATAAGGGTTCCTTTTTTTTGCTCATTGCTAAGATCCTTTTGAAGTAATTCTAAGCGCTCATGAGCTTCTTTTATTTTTCCATATCGCAATTCCGCTACTTTACCATAGTCTCCATTTCGCTCTGCTCTTTCAGCCTCTTGTTTGAAATTTTCAATATCCAGTTTTGTTTTTTGAATATTATCAATTACAGTTTTTTCGCTTTCCCACTTAGCAAAAATTTCATTTCTATCTTCTTTGATATTGGCCAGATCTACATTAAGTACTTTAAGTTTAGCATGATCATCTTCTCTTTTGATTGCTTCAATTTCAATCTCCAATTGCATGATCTTTCTGTCCAGTACATCCAATTCTTCTGGTTTGGAATTTATCTCCATTCGCAGTTTAGCCGCAGCTTCATCCATTAAGTCAATAGCTTTATCCGGCAAAAATCTATTGGTAATATATCGCTGTGATAATTCGACTGCCGAAATAACAGCTTCGTCCATAATTCTTACTTTATGGTGTGCCTCATATTTTTCTTTAATACCACGTAAAATTGAAATGGCACTTTCCGTATCAGGTTCGTTTACCGTAACTTTTTGAAACCTGCGCTCGAGTGCTTTATCTTTTTCAAAGTATTTTTGATATTCATCCAATGTTGTGGCACCAATAGCCCGTAAATCTCCTCTTGCCAAAGCGGGTTTTAGAATATTTGCCGCGTCCATTGCTCCTTGACCTCCGCCGGCACCAATAAGGGTGTGTATTTCGTCGATAAAGAGTACAATATTGCCATCTGAACTGGTCACTTCTTTAATAACTGATTTTAGCCGTTCCTCAAATTCTCCTTTATATTTTGCACCGGCTATCAGCGCCCCCATATCCAGGGAATAAATAACTTTATCTTTTAAGTTTTCTGGGATATCCCCTTGGACAATTCTATGAGCAAGTCCTTCTGCTATTGCAGTTTTACCAGTTCCTGGTTCCCCAACCAGCATAGGGTTATTCTTGGTCCGTCTGGAAAGAATTTGAAGTATTCTTCTAATTTCCTCATCCCGTCCAATAACAGGATCCAGTTTCCCTTTATCGGCGAGGTCATTCAGGTTTCTCGCATATTTATTCAATGAATTATAAGTTTCTTCGGCACTTTGCGAAGTAACTTTACCTCCTTTTCGCAATTCTTCAATCGCAGCCAAAAGATCTTTTTCCTGAATACCCTGATCCTTTAATATTTTTGAAATTTTACTTTTAGATTTAAAAAGAGCAACTATTAAATGTTCGATGGAAACATATTCATCCTCCATCTTTCTTGCAATAACGTTAGCTTCATTCAATGTTTTACCCGCTTCTTTAGAAAAGAGTATTTCTCCCCCAGAGACCTTGGGTAAACTTTCCAGGTCTTTTTCTAGTATTTGGTTTACCAGAGAGATATTAACATTTAATTTTTTTAAGACAAATGGGAGCACATTCTCATCAATCTCCACGATTGCCTTATAAATATGTTCATTTTCAATTTGCGGATTTTCCATACTCTGTGCAAGTATTTGCGCATGCTGTATGACTTCCTGAGATTTTATGGTAAAATTATTAATGTTCATTATATATGTTTTTTGGAGTTAATGTTTAATTTTGAATTATATAGGACAACAATCTTACCACGAAGAATAAACAGACAAGATGTCGGAAAAATCATCTTTTCGCAGGACATTTCGACAGGTTGTATGGAAATATAAAAAAATCGACTAATCAGCTTTAAAAGGAAAATGGGAATAATTAATAACTTATTCAGTAGTAAAAATGTAAATCCTGATGAACAAAAGGATCAAATAGCATGGATACCTTTAACATCTGTGGATCAGCTTATGGAGATTGAACATAACTCTTCTAAAAGGCCTCAGATTATTTTTAAACACTCCACTTCTTGTGGTATCAGCAGTATGGTTCTCAGATCTTTCAGGAATTCATATTCCCTTGAAAAGAATCAGGCTGATTTGTATTTTTTGGATTTGCACAGATACAGGGAAGTTTCTAATGAAGTTGCAAATAAATTTCAGGTATACCACCAATCACCTCAGGTTTTAATAATAAAAAATGGTATCGCAGTGGCTCATGAATCTCATGGGGGAATTACATCACTAAATTTATCAGGCTATATATAAAAAAACCCCGAAAGTTCGGGGTTCTGATTTTAATTAAATTTGTGTCTTACCACGATGTCCTTCAATCTTGATTTTAAATCTTCCCCGGCATCGTAAACCATTTGCTCATTGGAAGGAAATGGTACCGCAACTCTGTCTAATAGCGGGACAAGATCATTATCAAGCGCTCTTTTATCACCGTTATAATTTGCATAAACATGCTCAAATACAAATTCACTGCTAATAGGGTATGAATTGAGTTGTTGTTTCCTTTGCAAATCTATATAACTTACATTACCAGTAACTTGCGCGGATTTATGCTGGGTAAACTGATAGAAATTGCAACTTACCGTCCTGAATCTGTCTACCTTTATTTCATTACCCAGACTGTCTTTTACTACTCTGCCATCGGCATCAACAAGTACTTCAACACCATCTTTAATCTGTCTTTCCTTAATAATCTGTTTTTCCTGGATTTGTTCAGGAGATATGTTAATGGCTCTGAAGGCTACTTCCATTTCATAGTCATAGTCTACTTCAGCTAGCGGATTGGTATGATACTGTGTCCATTGGTCATTTAATCCGTAAGTGTTAAAATTCAATAGTTCTTCTTCTAAACGCTCAGGAACTATTTGCTCTGTATCATTAACCATGTTTACTTTAACATAGTCCAAGCCTTTCATATAGGCCTCGTCCATTTTTTCTCTGCTATCAGCAAATCCCGGACTTAATTCATTCAGATATTCAAAATCCCTATAAGCATTTCTATAGTCCTCCTTGAATTTCGCATTCTGTAACAACTCTGAAGCGTTATCATATAAATAATCAGATAAATTGTCTTTTGCTACAAGGATCTCATTATCGTAATTGGTAAAAGAAAATCTGGCATTTCTGTCTTCCTCATATACCTGCAGAGGCAGAAGTGGTTTTATTTGCCGCTGAACATTTTTCAAGCGGCTATACCCATTAAATATTGCGTCATAATTGGCAGGGTTACCTTCTTTTTTTAAATATGCAATATTTTCTAATTCCCTTTGTGTATATTTTTTGAAGGCTTCTTCCAGAAGCAACACATAGGGTTGGTTGCCTTTTTTAGTTTTATTATCGGCCAGATTTCTTATTGCCTTATTTATGGCAGCGGAATAATTGCCCGTATTTATGGCCTCCTGGGTTTTTTTAACCCCTCCGCATGCTATTAAAAGAACCAAAACAGTTGTAAAGAGTATTGTTTTTTTCATGATATTATATTTAAGGGTTTTAACAGCAGTTTTCAATAGCTGTGCCAAAACACATATAACTCATAACGAAAAACGATATTATATCGTATATATTCGGTAAAATGATGTTTTATTTACTGAATTTAGAGATTATCTTTTAGTGTAGGAAGTAATTTTGTCTCTACCGTACCAAACCCGATGCGCACACCATCTTTTTCACAAAATCCTTTTAATGTTACGGTGTCGAAATCTTGGATTGAGGTCCTTTTTTCCCCATTCTGCAGGCTAACAGGCTTTGTTCCCTGCCACGCTAATTCCAGCATTGAGCCATAAGAATCAGGGGTTGCACCTGAAATTGTTCCACTGCCCATAAGATCACCACTAAGTATCTTGCAACCATTAGAAGTATGATGTGCCAGCTGTTGTGCCATAGTCCAGTACATATACTTAAAGTTTGATCTGGTAATCGTTGTAGGGACCCCTTCCTCAGGGGTTATTGAAACTTCTAAATGAATATCAAAGCTATTTTTTCCCTCTTGCTGCAGATAGGGTAGTGGTTTGGGCTCTTGTTTCGGACTTTCAACCCTAAAGGGTTCAAGAGCTTCCAGTGTAACAATCCAGGGAGAAATAGAAGAGGCAAAATTCTTTGCCATAAATGGCCCAAGGGGCACATATTCCCATTTTTGCATGTCCCTGGCACTCCAGTCATTTAATAAAACCAGTCCAAAAATATACTTTTCAGCCTCGTCAATTGGGATAGATTCTCCTAATTTATTCGCATCTGTTGTTATAAAGGCCATTTCCAATTCAAAGTCAACCATTTTAGAAGGTCCAAACTCTGGTTTGTTAGCCCCTTTAGGTAACGTCTGCCCCTTTGGTCTTCGAATATTATTCCCACTGGGAATTATTGTGGAGCTTCTGCCATGATACCCAATTGGAATATGCAACCAATTTGGTAATAATGCATTTTCAGGGTCACGGAACATACTCCCGATATTAGTGGCATGCTCTTTACTTGAATAAAAATCCGTATAATCGCCAATCTGGACAGGAAGCTGCATTTCTATCTCATCCATTGTGAATAAAACAATTTTACAGTGTTCCTGGTTTTCTTTTAGGATAGGGTTGGTAATGTCAAAAATTTCGCTAATCCTATTTCGGACTAAACGCCAGGTTTTATGACCATCAGAAATAAAATCGTTCAAGGTATCCTGAAGGAATATATCATCCGTAAGTGGAATTCCATTGAAATAACCCAGTTGATGGAGTGCTCCAAGATCAATTGCATGATCCCCGATTCTCGTACCAATTGTTACGACATCATCCCTTGTCAGGAAAACACCAAAAGGAATATTCTGAATTGGAAAATCAGAATTAGGGGCTACTTGTAGCCAGGTTTGCTTGGATGGATCATTTGTTTTTAATGACATGATATAATTGTTGATTTATGTTTGATAAATTCCTGATCAAATATATTATTTTCTTCTTATTAAAGTCTGGCAATTTGTACTTTTACGCCTCATTTAACACAAGATTATTGTTATGCAACGCGACCATCAAATATTTGACTTAATTGCCGAGGAAAAAGAACGGCAATTAAATGGGATAGAGCTTATTGCTTCTGAAAATTTTACAAGTCCACAAGTTATGGAAGCTGCCGGATCTGTTCTAACCAACAAATACGCAGAGGGTTATCCCGGAAAGCGCTATTACGGGGGGTGTGAAGTAGTTGATAAGATTGAACAACTGGCAATAGACAGGGCTAAAGAATTATTTGGCGCGGAATACGCAAATGTTCAACCGCATTCGGGTTCTCAGGCAAATGCCGCAGTATACCAGGCATGTTTAAGTCCCGGGGATACAATTTTGGGCTTTGATCTTTCACATGGAGGACATCTTACTCACGGTTCACCGGTTAATTTTTCCGGAAAGCTTTACAGACCGGTGTTTTACGGTGTAGATGAAGAAACCGGTGTGATAAACTACGATAAAATAGAGGAAATAGCTAAAAAGGAGCGACCGAAGTTAATTATCGCGGGAGCTTCTGCGTATTCCCGGGATATGGATTTTAAAAGATTTAGGGAAATTGCAGATAGTGTAGATGCGCTTTTACTGGCAGATATTGCACATCCTGCAGGCCTGATTGCAAAAGGGATATTAAATGATCCCATACCACACTGTCATTTTGTTACCACAACAACACATAAAACCCTTAGAGGTCCCAGAGGTGGGTTAATTTTAATGGGGCAGGATTTTGATAATCCTTTTGGGATTAAGCTGAAAAACGGAAATTTAAGAAAAATGTCTGCCTTGATTAATCTAGCCGTTTTTCCTGGTAACCAGGGAGGGCCTTTAGAGCATATTATAGCAGCTAAGGCAATAGCTTTTGGTGAAGCCCTTTCAGATGAATTTTTGCATTATATGTTGCAGGTAAAGAAAAATGCCGCAGCTATGGCTGCAGCTTTTGTTGCCAAAGAGTATAACATAATTTCCGGCGGTACAGATAATCATATGATGCTCATAGATCTGCGAAATAAAAATATTACCGGAAAGGATGCTGAAAACATTCTGGTCAAAGCTGATATTACCGCAAATAAAAATATGGTTCCATTTGATGATAAATCACCTTTTATAACTTCAGGAATTAGATTTGGGACTGCCGCGATTACTACCAGAGGTCTTAAAGAGCAGGATATGGCCAAAATTGTAGACTTAATAGATGAAGTTATTACTCATCCGGAAGAGGAGGATGTCGTTTTGAAGGTAAAAGAAAAGGTAAATAAGTTGATGAAAAACCTTCCGTTATTTAACAATGGATAGCAAACGCCGATTTATGGAAAACCAATAGCCCTATTTATTGGTTTTCCATTTTAATCAATGATTTAACATAAATAAGTCACCAAAAATGATTGATTTATTCTTCAAGTCATAGATTACGGCATCTTTTTCAGAATCGAAATAAAGACCCCAATATTCAAAATAATCTTTCTTATTATTATTTCCAGCCCTAATATTCTTTAGTTTAGCATCATTTTCAAAGAGGTCTTCCTCAAAGACTGGAATATATATTTCATAGGGAGTTTCAGTAAGTTTTTTGGTAAAATACACATAGTGTTCCGCAATAGTTTGAAGAATTTGCCGAAGTTGTTCTTCAATGCTATTTTCAAATATATTCTTAATGATAATAGAGGAATCTTTTAAAAAAATAGAAAGTTCTTCAATATCTATTCTCCTGCGATTCAATTCATTTAAGCTTCTCAATGCCTTAGAAAATGGGGAACTTTTAGACCAGCTATTCTGTGTAGAGTATATTCTGCCCCAGGTACCTTTTTGTAAATGTGACAGAACTTCAACCAGCTTAAAATTGCAATCCATTTCAATAACTAAATTTTCCCGGGTATTATCCGTGGAACAGTTTCGTATGGCTACATTAGAAAAATAATCTTTTTCCAAACTCTTTTTAAAAGCAGTCAATCCCTTTATTTGAGGGTTGTCATCCAGCTTAAGCTTAAGGTTATCTCTAAAATTATCCTGTTTGTTTGACATTATAACAAAAAAACTTATTGGTATATATCAAAATTAATTTTAAAAAATAATAGTAGGCTATATAAAAACCATAGAATAAATAAGGTTTTACATGCGTTTTGTATTTAACTGACAAGTTTGAAGAAAGAAACGGGACTAGTTTTGCTTAGAAGGAGGGAGTATATTCAGATAAAACCTCTGTTTCTGGATTCAGTAATCAAGGCCTGATCGTTCTGTTTTTCAACCCCAAAAACTGCTTTCAGATTCCGTTTTCTATTTTCAATACTGGGAAGTGATAAGGATACATAATTAACCATATCTTTAGTTTTAGTACCTATAGAGAGATAATGAAGTATCTTTTTATCTTTCTCATCCAGGACAATATCATCATTAGCCATCTTTTTCCGAATAGCTGCAAGGGCCTTCTGCGTATAATAGGGGGGATTGGTCATTACAGTGAGGACCATAGCCTGTAATGATTTTTGATCTATTTCAGTTTTTACCATATAACCTTCGGGATCAACAGTCTTAAGAATACTGTTTATTCTGTAATTATCACTAAATGAAGACATAAAAACAATTTTTGTCTTGGGAATCACCTTTCGTGCAAAAACCCCTATATCTTCACCGGTTTTCGCAGGTCCTTCAACAGCTTGTGATAATTGTATGTCCAATAAAAGAATGTCATAATTAAATGAAGTGACAGAATTTTCTATTTTTTGTATCGCCCCTTCATAGGTTTTGGCAGTATCTACATGTACTTTAAAATCTTTAAATTCTGTGTCCTCTAGGATAAATTTATATCCCATTGTGGTCATTTCATGATCATCTACCGCTAAAATCCGAATCGTTTTCATGATGACGTTTTTTCTACTGTCTCAAATTTTTCTTTTCCATTAATCTGACTTACACTTTCAGATTCCTTTGATATGTATGGCACTTGTACAGTTACCAAGGTGCCTTTTCCCGGTTTGCTCTCTAAACTCCAGTCCCCGTTTAATTTATTTACTCTGGAAGTAATATTTTTATGGCCAATCCCTTTCTTACCTTTTTTGGCATTAAAGCCCCGGCCATTATCTTTTAGTGTTATTTTTATTATACCATCTGTTGAGTCCATTTCAACATAAATCGCTGTAGCAGCAGCGTGTTTAATGCTATTTTGAAGACTTTCCTGGATAACCCTGTAAAGATTAATTTTAATATCGCCACTTAAGGCATCCCAATCAAGACCTTCATCATAGTTAAAATGGTACTCCAGATTAGCTGCTTCACATATATTTCTTAATAAATCTTCAACGGATATTATAAAGTTATGGAATTTTTGATAAGAAGCATCGTTTAATTGGTGAGAAATTGTTCGTATCTCTTCCTGCACACCTTGTAACTTTTCAATAGCCGCGCCGCGCATACTAATGGCATTATCATCTATTTTTTTGTTCAATCCCAACAACATCATCCGAATACCATTCATCTCACCCAGTATGCCATCGTGAAGTTCCTCTGAAATTCGTTTCTGCTCAGATTGTTTTCCCTCCTCCAGTTTTTGGTTCTGGGCGAGCATCAGGTTAAAAATTTCCTGATTCGCCTGCTGTTGTTGTTGCTGGAACCGAAGTTTTCGATTTTTGGCGCGTTGCGAAATGATAATAAGAAATGAAATGGCCAATAAAAAAAGGCCTATAGCAATACCTATCCATAGTTGCCTTTGTCTTGCCAAAAGTTGGTTTTCCGCTTTAAACTCATCCGTTTCAAAACGGATACGGGCAAATTTGTTTCTGATCTTGCGATCTTCTTCCTGGAGACTGTCATTTAAAACCAGGTATTCCTTCAGGTAGGACGGTGCATTTTCCGGGTCTAATAAAGGGTAGAGCTTTAATGTTTCAAGAACAAGCTGGTTATCATTGCCTTCTTTTGCAATTTCAAGAGCCACCTGAGCATTGTCCATTGCTAATGAAGTATCTCTTTCAGCCAAAAAATACTCCGCCAGATGGTAGCGACTCATGGCAATTTGATCAAGGTAGTTCTCCTGGATATTAATTTGCAAAGCCTCTTTTAAATTGGC